>NZ_JACBXC010000169.1 GCF_013870535.1 Streptomyces phytophilus
ACTTTACGACTCAACCCCCGGACGCCGTCCGGGGGTTGAGTCATTTACTGCAGCCGAGGGTTCCGGCCCTCCTGTTACTCCCCGTTGCCGTTCATCTGGCCCGGGACCCGCATCGTCAGAATCGCCATGTCGTCCGACGCCGGCTCCGCCGCGAAGCGTTCCACTGTGCGCAGCACCCGGGCCGCCACCGCGCCCGCCGTGAGGCCCGTGCATGTGGTGAGGACGTCGACCAGGCCCTCGTCGCCGAGCATGCGGGTGCCCTCGCGGCGTTCCGTCACGCCGTCCGTGACGCACAGGAGGACGTCGCCGGGCGCGAGTACCAGTTCTTCGCTGTGGAGTTCCAGGTCGTCCATGACGCCCAGCAACGGCTGGGATTCCGTGGCCTGTTCGACCGTGCCGTCGGGGCGCAGGCGGAGCGGGGGCGGGTGGCCGGCGCAGACGGTTTTGAGGACGGCGCTGCCGTCCGGCTGGGGCCAGAGTTCGCCGTAGAGGAGGGTCAGGAAGCGGCCGCGGGCGCCCTCGTCGAGGATCGCGGCGTTGAGGCGTTCCAGTACCGCCGGGCCGCCGAAGCCCTCGCGGGCGAGCAGGCGCAGTGCCGTGCGGGCGAGGCCCGTGACGGCGGCGGCCTCCGGGCCCGTACCGCAGACGTCTCCGATGGCGAAGCCGTAGGTGCCGTCCCGGATCTCGAAGAGGTCGTAGAAGTCGCCGCCGACCTCGTTGCCTTCGCCGGCCGGGCGGTAGATGACCTCGACCTCGACGCCGGGGATGTCCGGCAGGCCCGGGGGCAGGAGGCTGCGCTGCAGGGACTGGCTGATGGTGGTGCGCTCGGAGTAGAGGCGCGCGTTGTCGAGGGCGAGGGCGGCTCGGCGGGAGAGGTCCTCGGCGAGTTCGAGGATCTCCTGGCGGAAGTGCTCGTCGGTGGGCTTGCCCAGGACGAGCATGCCGATGACGCGGTTGCGCGCGACGAGCGGCAGCACAACGGTTTCGCCACCGACGGTGGCCGCCGTCGCGAGGGAGGTCTCGGCGTCCTCTGCGAGCGTCGTGTTGCCGACGATGCTGAGGCTGAGGAACGAGCTGCGCATCGCCAGCGTGTGCGCCGCGTCGCCCGGGCCGCGCCACTGGCGCGCGCCGGGGACGAGGACGGCGTCGGGCGGGTCGATGCGGGAGAGCAGCGCGCGCAGGTCGTCGATGCGCTCCTCGTCCTCGTGCAGGACGTAGCTGAGTTCGGGCTCGGACTGCTCGGGGAGGGTGTAGACGGCGCACCAGCTCGCGAGCGTGGGGACGATCATCTGGGCCATGAGGGCCAGCGTCTGGTCCCGGTCGAGGGTGCCGGCGAGCAGGTCGGAGGCTTCGACGAGGAAGGACAGGGAGCCGCGGCGCAGCCGTTCCAGCTCGCCGAGGCGGGCCGACTCGACGGCGAGCGCGATGCGGTCGGCGGCGAACTGGAGCCGTAGCGCTTCCTCGTTGGTGTAGCGGCCGGGCATCTCGGCGGCGACGCCGAGGGAGCCGGTGAGGCGGCCTTCGACCTTCAGCGGTACGGAGACGACGGAGCGCATGCCGGTCGCGGCCAGCAGGGGTACCGCGTCGGCGTCGGCCATGAGGTCTTCGTGGACGGACGGGAGGCGGGCGGAGCCGTAGCGTCCGGTGCCGGTCTCGACGGGGACGCGGGCGAACCGCTGGCGGGCGGAGGGCAGTCCGGTGGAGGCGCGTACTTCGAGTTCGGTCTCGTCGTCGGTGGCGAGCAGCAGGTACGCGGCGTCGCCGGCGAGCATGTCGCGGGCGCGTTCCACGGTGCGCTGGAGCAGGCCGTCGAGGTCGTCGGGGGAGGGGGTGCCGATGAACGCCTCGAAGGAGTCCCCGCCGGGGAAGGCGCCGGTGCGGCCCTCGCTGCCGGAGCTGTCGCCCGCGGGGGCGCGCAGCGGGCTCTGCAGCACGGCGCGTTCGCTGTCGCGGACCAGGAGGCAGATCGTGGACGGGTCGCCGGCGGAGTCGCGCAGCCGCATGTGCGAGGCGTAGACGGGGGTGACGCGACCGTCGCTGCAGCGGATGCCGTACGAGCCCTCCCAGCGGGAGAGTTGCAGCGCCTCGACGAGTCCGGTGCCGGTGCCGGGGGTGTGGGGCCAGGCGGCGAGGTCGCCGAGCGGCTTGCCGACGACCTTCTCCGGCTCGTAGCCGAAGAGGTCGCGGGCGTCGTCGTTCCACTCGCTGACCAGGCCGCCGCGGTCGATGCGGACGACGGCGACGCGGATGCGCTCCTCGGCCAGCGGCAGCTCGTCGACGGGCAGCTCGGGGCCGGCCGCGCGGGTGCCGGCGGGCGGCTCGGTGACGGCGAGCTGGAACCAGACGCGCTTGTGCTCGGCGGTGTAGTCGACGCCCCAGCGGCTGGCGAGGGCGGCGCAGAGCATCAGGCCCCGGCCGCCTTCGCGGTCGAGGGGTGTGGGCTGGAGCTGAGGGCTGTGCAGCGGCAACTCGCGCTCGGCGTGCCGGTCCGCGACCTCGACCCGTACCGCGTCCGCCATCCGGACACAAAGGACGTTTACTGCCGTACCAGCGTGAATTATGGCGTTCGTCACAAGTTCGCTGGTCAGTACGACGGCGTCATCTGTAGCCTCGGGATAGCCCCAGCCCTGGAGGGTGTCGCGGACGAAGGTCCTGGCCGCGGCGACGGAGCGCCCGACCGGCTCGAAGGTGGCCGCAGCCCGCGCGGTGGTCACCAGCTCTCCTCTCGATGTGCCACTCTCCCGGCTGAAGGGATGGACGGCGGATGCCAGGGTACTTACCTTCGCCCTGCGGACAGATGCCGGATCCTTCTCTTAACACTCGGAAAGTGCGCCTTAGCCGCCGAACTGTTATGGCCTGCCAGGGCCGGGGTGAAACACTGGGAAGGCTTCGGAGGGAGCCCGAGGCGAACGTCGACCCTGCGGGAGGGACACAGTGGAGTCTGACGCGAGTGCGCCGGGCGCGAGTCCGCGCACGAAGGGCGGGCGCTCCCGGACGCCCTCCGGGACCACGCAGGTCGACACGGCCTCGCTGTATCGCCTGCTGGGCGCGCTGGAGTCCATGCGCGACGGTAACTTCCGCAAGCGCCTGCGGGTCGGCGGCGACGGTGTGATGTCCGAGATCGCCATGGTCTTCAACGAGGTCGCGGAGCGTAATCTGCACGTCACCGGAGAGTTGTCGCGGGTGCGGCGCATGGTCGGCCGGGAGGGCAAGCTCGCCGAGCGGCTGTCCGCGGGGCCCTGTGAGGGGTCGTGGGCGGCGGCGGTCGACGCGTCGAACGCGCTGGTCGACGATCTCGTACGCCCCCTGGCCGACGTCGGCAGGGTGCTGACGGCGGTGGCGGACGGCGATCTGCAGCAGCGCATGGACCTGCGGCCGCAGGGGCAGGACGGCGCCCCGCACCCGCTGCGGGGCGAGGTGCTCAAGATGGGCCGTACGGTCAACGGCCTGGTGGACCAGCTCTCGGTGTTCACGGACGAGGTGACCCGCGTCGCCAGCGAGGTCGGCACCGAGGGCAAGCTCGGCGGCCAGGCGAAGGTGCGCGGGATGTCCGGGTCCTGGAAGGACCTCACGGACTCCGTCAACACCATGGCGTACCGGCTGACGGCCCAGGTCCGCGATATCGCCCTGGTGACCACGGCGGTCGCCAAGGGCGACCTGTCGCGCAAGGTCACCGTGCACGTCGACGGCGAGATGCTGGAACTGAAGAACACCGTCAACACGATGGTCGACCAGCTCTCCGCGTTCTCCTCCGAGGTGACCCGGGTGGCCCGCGAGGTGGGCACCGAGGGCGAGCTGGGCGGGCAGGCCCAGGTCGAGGGCGTCGGCGGAGTGTGGAAGGACCTCACCGACAGCGTGAACCTGATGGCGGGCAACCTGACCGCCCAGGTGCGCGGTATCGCGCAGGTCACCACCGCGGTCGCGAACGGCGACCTGTCGCAGAAGGTGACCGTCAGCGCACGCGGCGAGGTCGCCCAGCTCGCGGACACGATCAACACGATGACCGAGACGCTGCGCACCTTCGCCGGCGAGGTCACGCGCGTGGCCAGCGAGGTCGGCGCGGAGGGGCGGCTCGGCGGGCAGGCCCAGGTGCCGGGCGCGGCGGGGATCTGGAAGGACCTCACCGACTCGGTGAACACGGCGTTCTCCAACCTCACCCGGCAGGTGCGCGAGTTCGCGCAGGTGACGACGGCGGTGGCCAACGGCGATCTGTCGCAGAAGGTCACCGTGGACGTCTCCGGCGAGATGCTGGAGCTGAAGAACACCGTCAACACCATGGTCGACCAGCTGTCGTCCTTCGGCGCCGAGGTCACGCGGGTGGCCCGCGAGGTCGGCGTGGAAGGCGAGCTGGGCGGGCAGGCGCAGGTGGCCGGGGCCGCGGGCACGTGGAAGGACCTGGTCGACTCGGTCAACACGGCCTTCCGCAACCTGACGGGCCAGGTCCGCAACATCGCGCAGGTGACGACGGCGGTCGCGAACGGCGATCTGTCGCAGAAGGTCACCGTGGACGTCTCCGGCGAGATGCTCCAGCTGAAGAACACCGTGAACACGATGGTGGACCAGCTGTCCTCCTTCGCCGACCAGGTCACGCGAATGGCGCGGGACGTGGGCACGGAGGGCCGCCTCGGCGGCCAGGCGCGCGTCGAGGGCGTCTCGGGTACGTGGAAGGACCTGACCGACTCCGTCAACTCCATGGCGAGCAACCTGACCGGCCAGGTCCGCAACATCGCGCAGGTGACGACGGCGGTGGCGCGCGGCGATCTGTCGCAGAAGATCGAGGTCGACGCCCGCGGGGAGATCCTGGAGCTGAAAAACACCGTCAACACGATGGTCGATCAGCTGTCGTCGTTCGCCGAGCAGGTCACGCGGGTGGCGCGCGAGGTGGGCACGGAGGGCCGCCTCGGCGGGCAGGCCCGCGTGCAGGGCGTCGCCGGCGTCTGGCGGGACCTGACGGACTCGGTCAACTTCATGGCCGGCAACCTGACGGGCCAGGTCCGCAACATCGCCCAGGTCGCGACGGCGGTGGCGCGCGGCGATCTGTCGCAGAAGATCGACGTGGACGCCCGCGGGGAGATCCTGGAGCTGAAGAACACCATCAACACGATGGTGGACCAGCTCTCGTCGTTCGCGGACCAGGTCACCCGGGTCGCCAGCGAGGTCGGCACCGAGGGGAAGCTCGGCGGCCAGGCGGAGGTCAAGGGCGTCTCCGGTACGTGGAAGGACCTCACCCAGTCCGTCAACTCGATGGCGAACAACCTGACGTCGCAGGTGCGCAGCATCGCCGAGGTCACCACCGCGGTGGCCCGCGGCGACCTCTCCAAGAAGATCACGGTCGACGCGCGGGGCGAGATCCTCGAACTCGTGACGACGGTGAACACGATGGTCGATCAGCTGTCGTCGTTCGCCGAGCAGGTCACGCGGGTGGCGCGCGAGGTGGGCACGGAGGGCCAGCTCGGCGGCCAGGCGCGGGTGCGCGGGGTCTCGGGCATCTGGAAGGACCTCACCGACAACGTGAACCAGATGGCGGTCAACCTGACCAGCCAGGTGCGCAACATCTCCCAGGTGGCCACCGCCGTCGCCAACGGCGATCTGACCCGTACGGTCACGGTCGAGGCGCGCGGCGAGGTCCAGCAGCTCGCGGCCACCGTCAACACCATGGTCAAGACGCTGTCGTCGTTCGCGGCCGAGGTCACCCGCGTCGCCCGCGAGGTCGGCACGGACGGCCGGCTGGGCGGCCAGGCCCGCGTGCCCGGCGTCTCCGGTACGTGGAAGGACCTCACCGAGTCCGTGAACTCGATGGCGTCCAACCTCACCAACCAGGTGCGCAACATCGCCATGGTGACCACCGCGGTGGCCAGCGGTGACCTGTCGAAGAAGATCGACGTGGCCGCGCAGGGCGAGATCCTGGAGCTGAAGACCACGATCAACACGATGGTCGACCAGCTGTCGTCGTTCGGCGACGAGGTGACCCGGGTCTCCCGCGAGGTGGGCACCGAGGGCCGCCTCGGCGGGCAGGCGCGGGTGCGCGGGGTGTCCGGGATCTGGGAGGACCTCACGGACTCCGTCAACCTGATGGCGAACAACCTCACCAGCCAGGTGCGGCAGATCGCGCAGGTGGCCACCGCGGTGACCCGCGGCGACCTCAATCTCAAGATCGACGTGGACGCCTACGGCGAGATGATGGAGCTGCAGGACCACATCAACACGATGATCGTGAAGCTCCGCGAGACGACGATCGCCAACAAGGAGCAGGACTGGCTCAAGGGCAACCTCGCCCGCATCTCCGGCCTGCTCCAGGGCCGCCGCGACCTCGCCGACGTGGCGCGGCTCATCATGAGCGAGCTGACGCCGGTGGTCGCCGCGCAGCACGGCGCGTTCTTCCTCGTGCAGCGCTCCGGCGCCGAGGCCGTCGTCGAGATCGGCGCGGCCAGCGGGGACGACGCGTACGAGCTGCGCATGATCGGCTCGTACGGGCACTCCGGGAACGAGCTGCCGCACATCCTGCGGCCGGGCGAGACGCTGGTGGGCACCGCCGCGCAGGAGCGGCGCCCGATCGTCGTGGAGAACGTCCCCAAGGGGTATCTGAAGATCGCCTCGGGGCTCGGCCAGGCGCCGCCGGCGCACGTGATCGTGCTCCCGCTGATCTTCGAGGGCCGGGTGCTGGGCGTGGTGGAGCTGGCGTCGTTCCAGCCGTTCACGCAGATCCAGAAGGACTTCCTGGGGCAGATCGCCGAGGTCATCGCCACCAGCGTCAACACCATCAGCGTCAACTCCAAGACCGAGGTGCTGCTCAGCCAGTCCCAGGAGCTGGCCGCGCAGCTGCGCGACCGGCAGGGCGAGCTGGAGGTGCGGCAGAAGGCGCTGCAGGAGTCGAACGCGGAGCTGGAGGAGAAGGCCGAGCTGCTGGCCCGGCAGAACCGCGACATCGAGATCAAGAGCAGCGAGCTGGAAGAGGCCAAGCAGGGCCTGGAGGAACGGGCCGAGCAGCTCGCCGTCTCGATGCGCTACAAGTCCGAGTTCCTGGCGAACATGTCGCACGAGCTGCGTACGCCGCTGAACTCGCTGCTGATCCTGGCGAAGCTGCTCGCCGACAACGGCGACGGGAACCTGACGCCGAAGCAGGTGGAGTTCGCCGAGACGATCCACGGCGCGGGCTCGGACCTGCTGCAGCTGATCAACGACATCCTCGACCTGTCGAAGGTCGAGGCGGGCAAGATGGACGTGAGCCCCACCCGGATCGCGCTGGTGCAGCTCGTCGACTACGTGGAGGCGACGTTCCGGCCGCTGACGGCGGAGAAGGGCCTGGACTTCTCCGTACGGGTCTCGCCCGACCCGCCGGCGACGCTCAGCACCGACCAGCAGCGGCTGCTCCAGGTCCTGCGCAACCTGCTGTCGAACGCGGTGAAGTTCACCGACAGCGGTGCGGTGGAGCTGCTGATCCGCACCGCGAAGGACGATGTGCCGCAGGCCATCAAGGAACAGCTGCTGGAGCAGGGCGCGCTGCGCGACCCGGACGCCGAGATGATCGCGTTCTCGGTGACGGACACGGGGATCGGCATCCCGTCGAACAAGATGGGCGTGATCTTCGAGGCGTTCAAGCAGGCCGACGGCACGACGAGCCGCAAGTACGGCGGCACGGGGCTGGGGCTGTCGATCAGCCGGGAGATCGCCCGGCTGCTGGGCGGCGAGATCCACGTCGACAGCGAGCCGGGCCGCGGCTCGACGTTCACGCTGTACCTGCCGCTGCACCCGACCGAGCTGCCCGCCCCCGGGCTGCCGGGCACGG
>NZ_JACBXC010001690.1 GCF_013870535.1 Streptomyces phytophilus
CGGCAGCACGTCGACATCCGGCTCTGCTGCCAGCGCCGCGGCCAGCGACTCGGCGAACACGCGGTGGGCATCGGCCACCAGGACCCGGATCCGAACCACGGACACCCCCATGTCGCGTACTACCAGAACTCGCGGATTGCGGAGAGCGGTGCGCCGAGCGTGGAGCGCCTGCCTGAGCAGCGGCCGCCGCCGCGTCCCATAGCTACCCCGCCCCGTGCGCCGTACCCGCGTCTCTCGCCCCCTGAACGAGCACCGGCCCCCACCGGTGCTGCCCCCACAGCGTAGGGCGCGGGACCGACAAGGGAAGCCCAACGGCCAACTTTCCGTGGCGAGTTCGCCACGCGGAGTAGAAACCGGCCGGATACGGCCCCGTCGGGGATGGATTCCGGAGTTCCGGCGGGCCCGGGAGCGGTAAGGCTGTACGTTGCCGGGGCAGTAGACCCCCGGGGGGAGGCGAGATGGCCGTTCGGCTGATCGTGGTCGACGAGCACCGCCTGCTCGCCGAGGCTCTCGCGTCCGCGCTCAAGCTGCGCGGGCACCGGGTGCTGGCCGCGGCCGCGCCCACGGCGGGCGCCGCGGAGCTGGTGGTGAGCAGAGGACCTGAGGTGTGCCTGCTGGGCACGGCGACCCCGGCCGCACCCGGGGCGTTCGACCCTGTCCTGCGGATCAAGCGGGAGCGTCCGCAGATAGCGGTGGTGGTGCTCGGCCCGGTGCCGAACCCGCGGGGCATAGCGGCGGCGTTCGCCGCGGGTGCCTCCGGGTACGTACGGCACGACGAGCGCATCGAGGGCGTGGAGCGTGCGCTGGTCAAGGCGCGGGCCGGGGAGGCGGCGGTGGCTCCTCAGCTGCTGCAGAGCGCGTTCACCGAGTTGCTCAACCCGGCGGCCGAGCCCGACGACGAGGGCGCGCGGCTGCTCCAGATGCTGACGCCGCGGGAGGTGGAGGTCCTCGTTCGGGTGGCGGAGGGCGAGGACACGCGGCTCATCGCGCAGGGGATGCGCATAGCCGCGAGCACGGCCCGTACGCACGTGCAGCGGGTGCTGATGAAGCTCGGGGTGGGTTCACGCCTTGA
>NZ_JACBXC010001691.1 GCF_013870535.1 Streptomyces phytophilus
TCGCGGCGCTTGCGCTCCTCCTCCGCCTGGCGGCGGGCCTCCTCGGCGCGCTGCCGGGCCAGCTCCGCCTCCCGCTCGGCCTCCAGCCGCTTGGCCTCCTCGATCTCGCGGCGCTTGCGCTCCTCCTCCTCGCGGCGCAGCCGCTCCAACTGCTCCTGACGCTCCCGCTCCTGACGCTCTTCCTCCGCCTTGCGCGCGGCCTCCTCGGCCTCCCGGCGCTTGCGCTCCTCCTCCGCCTGGCGGCGGGCCTCCTCCTGGGCGCGCACCTCCTGCTCCGACAGCGGCAGGATCTGGTCCAGGCGGTGCCGGACGGCGGTGGTGACGACCGCGGCGTCCTGCCCGGCGTCGACCACCAGATAGCGCCCCGGGTCCGCGGCGGCCAGCGCGAGGAACCCCGCACGCACCCGCTCGTGGAACTCCGGCGGCTCGGACTCCAGCCGGTCCGGCGCCTCGGTGAAGCGCTCCCGCGCCGTCTCCGGCGCGATGTCCAGCAGCACCGTCAGGTTCGGCACGAGCCCGCCGGTGGCCCAGCGGTTGATGCGCGCCACCTCGGTCGGCGACAGCTCGCGCCCGCCGCCCTGGTACGCGACGGAGGAGTCGATGTACCGGTCGGTGATGACCACCGCACCGCGCTCCAGCGCCGGCCGGACCAGGCCGTCGACGTGCTCCGCGCGGTCCGCCGCGTACAGCAGGGCCTCCGAGCGGTGCGAGATCCCGGCGGTGGAGACGTCGAGCAGGATGGAGCGCAGCCGCTGCCCGATGGACGTGGCTCCCGGCTCACGGGTGACGACGACCTCGTGGCCCTTGTCCCTGATCCACTGGGCCAGCGCCTCGACCTGCGTGGACTTCCCGGCCCCGTCGCCGCCCTCGACGGCGATGAAGAACCCGCTCTCCGACAGCCCCTCGTCCGGGTCCGCGCCGCGCAGCGCATCGCGCAGGTCGACGCGGAGCGGCACCCCCTGCCGGTCGTCGGTGCGCACCAACACGAGCACCGCCACCGGCAGCAGCAGCGCGCCGGCCAGCATGTACGTGAACGCCGCGCCGCCGTGCGCGAAGACCAGGTCGCCCG
>NZ_JACBXC010001692.1 GCF_013870535.1 Streptomyces phytophilus
CCGAGGCGGGCCGCCGCGTACGGCAGTCCCCGCCGGGTCAGGGCAGCCGCCGCGCCTTGCGCTCCGCGCGCTTCGCCGCCCGCGCCCCGGCCTTCTCCGCGGCGCGGCGCTCACGCTCCGCCCGGCGGGCCGACTTCTCCGCCTCTTCCGCCTCGCGGCTGTCGTACAGCAGCTCGACCAGGGAGAAGCGGCAGCCGTAGCTGCGCATCGAGCCCTTGCTGATCAGCAGGAAGCCCTCGCCGGTCCGGTACAGGGCGGTGTGTGAGGACTTGGCCGGGTGCTGGGGCCGGTAGGCGCGGGCGCGGGCCTCCAGGCGGGCCATGGCCTCCTCGCGCGGGCCGGTGAAGTTCTCCAGCACGTTCGCGGACATGGACTTGCGGTCGCCGAGACCGTCGGTCTCCTCGACGATCAGGCCCCACCGCTCGGACATGGCCTCCCCCTCCGGCGAGTCACGAGTAGCACACTCGTACAGCCTACGAGGCGGCCGTCGCACCGGTGTGCGCACCGCGGCCCGGCCGGGTCACCTCCCGCTCACCCGCCGCGGCGGGTGCGGCGGCGGGGGCAGTGGCCGGCGGCGTAGAGGAGGGTCTGGATGGCTGGGCCGGCTTCGGCCGCGTCCGTGAGGGAGTCGGGGAAGGGGAGGCGGGTGTCGTGGTGGGTGCGGGGGTGTTCCAGGCGGAGGGTGAGGCCGTGGCGGTCCAGCGCCAGCGGGTGGACGCGGACCGCGCCGTGGAGTACCGACGGGGTGAGGAGCCGGGTCAGGGCGTCGACCGCGTCGCGGTGGGAGTCCGCCAGGTGCAGCAGCATCGCCGACTCCTGGACCGCCAGCGGGTCGGGCGCCGCCGCGGCCAGTTCGTCCAGGTCCACGACCGCCGCCCCGGGGTCGTCCGTCCCGGCTCCCGCCGTCACCACCAGCGCCTCCGCCGGGTCGAAGCGCAGCACCAGCCGGTCCGCCTCCGGCTGCGCCGGCTCCGGTGCCAGCCAGCCGATCAGCGTCACCCGGGCCCGTACCCTGTCGCGTACCTCCACGGGTGCGATGTCCGTCAGGTGCAGCCGCACCGGCAG
>NZ_JACBXC010001693.1 GCF_013870535.1 Streptomyces phytophilus
TGCGGCGGGTGGATGCGGACATGGTGGTGGTCACTCCCAGGGCCGGGTCGGTGGCATCCGACGCTAGGGACCCGCCGTACAGCGGGACATGGGCCCAGCACCCCACCCAGCGGTGGACCCAGCCCCCCCGCGGCGCTCACATTCCGCGTTGCTGCTCCGTCCTAAGGGTGAGCAAGGGAGAATCGATCATGAGCGACACCATCGACTTCACGCTGATGTACGCGATGCACGACGCGCTCCGCCGCGACCTGGAGCACATCGCGAAGGCGGCAGAACGCACCGACGACGACCCGCGCCGCATCCTCGCCGCCGCGGCCGGGTGGGAACTCTTCAAGAAGGTCCTGCACATCCACCACACCGCCGAGGACGAGGCGCTGTGGCCCCCGCTGCGCGACGCCCTGGCGAGTCGGCCTGACGACCTCGCCGTCGTGGACGCGATGGAGGACGAGCACGCGCGGATCGACCCCCTCCTCGACGCGGTCGACGCGGCTCTGGCCGACCGCGAGCGGGGGCCGGAGCAGCTCGCGGGCCTGGCCGACGAACTGGCCGTGCAGCTCACCGCGCACCTCACCCACGAGGAGGACGTCACGCTGCCGCTGATCGAACGGACGCTGACGCCGCCGCAGTTGCTGAACTTCGGCGGCGTCCACGCCGCCAAGGGCGGCGCCGACGGGCCGGTGCTGACGGCGTGGATGCTGGAGGGCGCGGACGAGAGGACCCTGGCGGCGACGCTGGCGATCCTCCCGGAGCCGGTGCGCGCGGCGTACCGCGACGAGTGGCGGCCGGCGTACGTGGCGCAGGACTGGTGGGGCGCGGGCGCCTGACGTCGCTCTCTGTGCCGTACGGGCCGGAATTGCTCATTCCGGCCCGTACGGCCGGCCTCCGGGCATTTTCGCTTCGGATGTCACATCGGCCGGCTCTGGACGGTCATCATCTGGACGGAGGTGTCAGAGGGAGGACTCGACCGGATGGACGCACACGACTGGCTGGCCGAACGTTTCGCGACCGACCGCCCCGACCTGCGCCCCCTGGCCTACCGGCTCCTCGGCCCGGCAGACGACGGG
>NZ_JACBXC010001694.1 GCF_013870535.1 Streptomyces phytophilus
GCGGCTGCTGACCGAGGGCGGTCCCTCGGTGCTCGCGGGCTTCGCCGGGGCGGGTGTGCTCGACGAGCTGTGCCTGACCCTGGCGCCCCGGGTGGCGCTGGGGGACGCGCCCCGGATCATGCACGGCACCGCCCCGCAGGCGGAGCCGCTGGGCCTCGGCCTGGAGTCGGTCATGGAGGAGGCCGGCTTCCTGTTCACGCGTTACCGTCGGTTCTGACAATCTGCGGAATATCACGTTCCGCTTAGCCGTGCTGGGGCAGACTAAGTCGGCAGGATCGTTTCTGACGTGGTCTGTGTGCCTGTGCGGAAGAAGGGCGTTCATCGTGTTCACCACCGTCCTGATGATCGAGAAGCCGCTCGCACCCGTGGATGTGGAGATGGTCACCACGCTCCACGGTCAGGAGCCCGTCAGCTTCGTCGTGCTGCTGCAACCCCGCGGAGACCAGGGAGTGCTGTTGCGGGCGCTCGACGACGTAGCCCTCGGAGAGCTGGAGGACGCGGTCCGCGAGTCGGACGAGCCGGAGGGGCACGAGGCGCTGCCCACCGCCAAGCTGTCGCTGGAGCACTCCCTGAAGGCGCTGCGCGAGAAGGGCGCGGAGGCGGTCGGGGAGATCGTCGACCGGCACCCGCTGGACCTGCTGAAGTCCGTCGTGGAGCAGACGCACGCCGACGAGGTCATCGTCCTCACCGCGCCGCACCTGGTGGAGGAGTTCTTCCACCGCGACTGGGCGTCCCGGGCCCGGCACAAGGTCGGCGTGCCGGTGCTGAAGCTCTTCGCGCACGACGGCTGACCCGCCGGCGCGGGGCGGGGCCGCGGCGGCGGGGCCGGCGGCGGGGTCGGTCCGCCCGGCCCGCGGCGCGGCCCCGCGGCCCGCTCCCGGGGCCGCGCCGTGGCCCGGCCCCGGAATGTCGGCGCGGGGTGCGAGAATCGTCGCGTCCCACCCGAACCCGCCAGGAAGGCAGGGCGCCACCACATGACCCCGGGGATCCCGCCCACGCTGGAGAGTCCGCACTTCGTCGGCATCGGCGGCGCCGGCATGTCCGGCATCGCGAAGATCCTCG
>NZ_JACBXC010001695.1 GCF_013870535.1 Streptomyces phytophilus
AGGGCGCCGCGGACTCGCCGCGGTCCGGCAGCTCGTTCGCCGGGTCGCCGCCGCCGTTGGGGGTGTCCTCCATCGTGTAGTCGGGCAGCGTGCCGCGCGTCGGGGTCGGCTCGAAGCGCGTCCAGCCGGCGCCCTCGAAGTACAGCTCGGGCCAGGCGTGCGCGTCCTGCAGCCCCACCGACATCGACCCGTCGCTCTGCGCCGTGCCCGGCACGAAGCCGACCGCGACCCGCGCGGGGATGCCGAGCGTCCGCGCCATCGCCGCCATCGTGAAGGAGAAGTGGACGCAGAAGCCCTGCTTGTCCTCAAGGAACTTGAGGATCGCCTCCGGGTCGGAGGCGTCGAGGTCCGTCTCCGTGTCGTAGACGAAGTTGGTGGTGAAGTAGTCCTGGAGGGCGAGCGCCCGCTCGTAGTCGTTGGCCGAGCCCCGGGTGATCTCCTGCGCCTGCTCCCGGACTTCGTCCGGCAGCGAGTCGGGCACCTGCGTGTACTCCTCGCTCAGCGCGGGGTCGGGCGGGGGCGCGGTCGCCAGCTGGCGCGCGGTGGGCGCCATGATCAGGCTGGTGACCTGGTACTCGACGCCGCCGGTGGTGGTGCCGCCGTCGCCGACGACTGACCGGCCCTCCGGCTCGTAGCGCCAGTCGTCTCCTATGCGCACCTGGTACGCGGGGTAGGGCATCGGCAGCCACTGCTGCCGGAAGTCCTCGTCGGCCCGCACGTTCAGCGTGACGGGCGCGGACCTGACCTGGCTGTTGGAGTAGCCCTGCGGGGTGGGCAGCGGGGCCGGGATGTCCTCGATGCTGCGGCGCGAGGGCTGCCAGGAGGTGCCGTCGAACCGGTCGAGGGCGACGAAGCGCATGTACAGCGCCTGGTTCTGCGCGCCGTCCTCGGCGCGGTAGCGGAACACCTCGCGGTTCTCCGGCTGGTTCAGGCTCTGCTGGAGCCGCACCACGGGGTTGATCGCGGTGACCGTACCGCCGCCGGGGCCCTGGCCGGGTCCGGTGGTCTTGCCGTCCAGCAGCCCGCCGTCCAGCGACGGCAGCGCCGCGGGTACGACGAGC
>NZ_JACBXC010001696.1 GCF_013870535.1 Streptomyces phytophilus
GCTGACGCGGTCGCTGCGGCGGGGCGCCGACGCGGATCCGGATGTGCTGCTGTGGCCGGACACGTTCACGAACTACCTGTCGCCGGAGGCGGGTACGGCGGCGGTCCGGGTGCTGCGCGCGGCGGGGCTGCGGGTGGGGCTGCCGCAGGAGGCGGGGAGGGTGTGCTGCGGGCTGACGTACGTCTCCACGGGCCAGCTGGACCAGGCCCGCAAGGTGATGCGCCGCACGCTGGACGCGCTGGAGCCGCGAGGCGGGGGCGGTGCCGGTACGGACGGCCCGCCGCTCGTCGTCCTCGAACCCCCCTGCGCCGCCGCGCTCAAGACCGACCTCGTGGAGCTGCTGCCCGACGACGCACGCGCCCCGCGCCTGGCCGCCCGCGTCCGCACCCTCGCCGAAGCCCTCGAAACCGCCGCCCCCGACTGGACCCCGCCCCGCCTCGACCGCCCGGTCACCGGTCAGACGCACTGCCACCAGCACGCGATCCTCGGCGACGCCGCCGAGCGCCGCCTGATGGCGAAGGCCGGCCTGGAGGGGCAGCTCGCCGCCGGCTGCTGCGGCCTGGCGGGCAACTTCGGCTTCGAACGCGGCCACTACGAGGTCTCCGCGGCCTGCGCCGAGGACCAGCTCCTCCCGGCGGTACGCAGCGCCCCGGAGAACGCGGCGGTCGTGGCGGACGGCTACTCCTGCCGCACCCAACTCGACCAGCTCGCCGGCATCCGCGCCCGCCACCTGGCGGAACTCCTGGCGGAGGGCCTGCCGGAGGAGGAGTGAGCGGGACGCGCGCACGCCGCCGGACACCGGGCCGCCGCGGCTGAATCCAGCAAGCGCGCTTGCTTGTTTTCCCTCGCACTGCCACCCTACTGCGCAGTATTCACGAGGGGAGCGCACCATGGCGGGGCCGGAGATCATCTCGCTGCTCGACGACCTCCGCGACGAGAGCGCCGCGCTGGACGCCCTCGTCGCCGGGCTGCCGCCCGGGCGGTGGGCGCTCGACACGCCCGCCGAGGGGTGGACCGTCGCGCATCAGATCGCCCACCTCGCGTGGACCGACCGCGCCG
>NZ_JACBXC010001697.1 GCF_013870535.1 Streptomyces phytophilus
CGCCGAGCCCGCGGGCCCCGGCGTCATCGACGTCTACGACACCGGCGAACTCGGCGCGGACGTACCGGAGTGGGGCAAGGTCGACGCCCGCGCGGGCCGCGCCGCCGTCACCGCCATCGAGGTCGCCACCCGCGCCGCCCTCGACGGCAAGGTCTCCGGGATCGTCACCGGCCCCATCAACAAGGAGGCCATCTGGAAGGCCGGGTCCAAGCACCTCGGCCACACCGAGATGCTCGGCGAGCTGACCGGAGTGACCCGCCAGGACACCATGTTCGTCGTGCGCAACACCGCGGCCGAAGGCCACCACCTGCGCATCTTCTTCACCACCCGGCACGTCGCGCTGCGCACCGCGCTCGACCAGATCACGGCGGAGCGCGTCGGCAAGTCGATCCGCGAGGCCGTCACCGCGCTCCAGGTCTTCGGCACCGAGGCGCCCCGCCTCGCCGTTGCCGCGATCAACCCGCACGGCGGCGAGAACGGCGCGTTCGGCGACGAGGAGATCGTCCACATCGCGCCCGCCGTCGAGGCGGCCCGCGCCGAGGGCCTGGACGTGAGCGGCCCCGTCCCCGCGGACTCGGTGTTCCACCAGGGCCTGGTCGGCCGCTACGACGGCGTGCTGTCCCACTTCCACGACCAGGGCCACATCCCCGCCAAGACCTACGACTTCGACGGCACCATCTCCGTGACCGTCGGGCTGCCGATCCTGCGCACGTCCGTCGACCACGGCACCGCCTTCGACATCGCGGGCACCGGCCGCGCCGATCACGGCACAATGCTCTCGGCGTATCTCGCGGGCGTGGACTACAGCCCGTTCGCGGAGCGGATCCGCCGGACGTACGGCTGACCCAACCCGCCCGCCGCGGGATCCGCCGCGGCGGGCGGACACGACAGACGGAGGCACGTGTGGCCCACCCGACGGCGCGCCGCGGTACGCGCGAGCGGCACGAAGCCCTGCTGAGGCTGCTCCGCGAAGGCACCACGCAGGTGGAGGAGCTGGCCGCGGCGCTCGCCGTGTCCCCGTCGACCGTGCGGCGCGACCTCGGCCGGCTGACCGAGG
>NZ_JACBXC010001698.1 GCF_013870535.1 Streptomyces phytophilus
CCGCAGCCGGCTCCGGCTCAGCCGAAGTTGCTGTCCACGCGGGCGGCTTCGTTCGCGTTCGGGTAGGCGTTCATGCAGGACGTGCCGGGGCCGCCGCCGGACATCAGTTCGCTGCACGGGCCGCTGTAGTTGTCCGGCAGGCCGAGGATGTGGCCGGTCTCGTGGGCGACGACGCGCAGGGAGTAGTACTGCTGGGTCTGGCGGAGGTCCAGGAAGACGTAGCCGTGGCCGCGCCCGTCGGTCACGGCGTGGCTGCCGCGCGGGTCGTTGCCCTGGCGGTAGCTGAAGTCGCCGGAGCCGGAGGTCTCCGCGAGCGTGATGTTGTTGGTGGCGTTGTTCCAGATCTGGGTGCTCTGGGATATGTCGCCCTGGTAGTTGGGCGCACTGGCGTCGTTGTACGTGATGGTGATGGCCTGGTAGCCGGGTTCCGCCGCCTGCTTCTCGCGCGCCTTGTCCCGGATCATCTCGAAGAAGGCCCGGTTCTCGGCCTGCTGGGCCTTGTCGTGCCCGACGTACGCCGCGGAGGCGGTGGCCTGCGTCGTCTGCCGGTCGTGGTGGTCGGCCGCGGGTGCCGGGGAGGCGGCCAGGCCGGTCAGCGCCAGGCCGAGGCCCAAGGCGGTGGAGACCAGTCTTCCGGAGAGCTTCATGGGGGTTTCTCCTGACGAACGATTGGTCGGTCGGTCGGTGAGGAGTCTGCGGGCGAAGAGGTGGCCGGGGGCAGATCTCATCCGGTGATAGCGGCGTGCGATCCCGGCCCGCCGGCGCCCGCGGCCGGGCGGAACGGCGCATACGTGTAGTGCCCCTGACAAATAATTGCGGCTATGCTCCCCGCGTGGAGCTGGAGTTGAGGCATCTGCGCGCGCTGTGCGCGATCTCCGACGCCGGAAGCGTGCACGGGGCGGCCAGGTGGCTCGGAGTCTCCCAGCCCGCCCTGACGGCCCAGTTGAACCGCATCGAACGGGCCGTGGGCGGCCGGCTGTTCGTACGCGACCGCTCGGGCTGCCGCCCGACCCCGCTCGGCCGCTCCGTGACCGCCCGGGCCCGCCCGCTCATCGCC
>NZ_JACBXC010001699.1 GCF_013870535.1 Streptomyces phytophilus
TCGAGCCGGTCCCGTATCCCGGCCGCGTCGAAGGCGGCGGCCAGTTCGTCGCGGCCCTCGGTGAAGTGCGACCAGCTGTCGTAGTGGACGGGCACGACCCTGCGGGCGCCGAGTACCCCGGCCGCGTCCGCCGCCTGCGCGCTGTCCAGCACCAGCGGCTCGCCGCCGAAGAGCACCGGCACCCGAGGTGCGCCGGCGAAGAGGATCGCGGTGTCCACCGGGCCGAACCGTCCCGCCGTCTCCGCCACCGCCGCCGGCGAGGCGTTGTCGCCGCTGACGTAGACGACGGGCAGCCCTTCGCCGGTCAGCACGAAGCCGACGACCTCGCCGAGCGCCGCCTCCACGACCGCGCGCGGCTCCGGGCCGTGCACGGCGGGCACGGCGGTGACCGTGACGGTGCCGCCGCCGGGCCGGTCCAGCTCGGCCGTCTCCCAGTCGGCCAGCCCCCGGGCCCCGGCGCCGAGCCGCTTTCCGCCGCCGGGCGTGGTCAGCGTCAGGGGGACCTCCGCGAGCAGCGCGCGGCCGGCCTCGTCGAGGTTGTCGGGGTGCTCGTCGTGGGAGAGGAGGACCACGTCGATACGGCCCAGCCCCGCCGGCGCCGCCGCGGGCGGCGCGGTCCTGGTGAGCGCACCGCCCGGCACGTCGTAGTCGCGGGGCTGGTCGAAGGTGGGGTCGGTCAGGAAGCGCAGACCGCCGTACTCGAAGAGGGCGGTGGGGCCGCCGAGGACGCGTACGGGGAACTGCTCGGCGGTCGTGCCGGAATCGGCCATGAAGAACCTCACGGATGGCAGGTGAATTATCCGTGAGGAACCATAGCCCTGCCTCACGGATGACGGCAACCCGTACCATGAGGTGTATGCCCGAGAGCCCGACCGGCGACGACTTCGCCGCCACCCCCGCGCCGGGAGCGGTGGACTATCCCTCGCTCGACTTCGTCAACAGCGCCATGGCGCTGCCCGGCGGGCACTTCGCCGACCTCCTCGGCACCCCCGCGGGCGCCAACCGCTGGCTCACCGGACACGGCCTGGCCCCGGCGGACGCGGGGATCCGGGAG
>NZ_JACBXC010000017.1 GCF_013870535.1 Streptomyces phytophilus
CGGTGAGGTACGCGATGGGCAGGCCGGCGGCCTCGGCGAAGCCGAGCCGGGCGGGCTTGGGCACCGCCCTGTCCGACTCGACCGTCAACTCCCGGCGCAGGGCGCCGAGGTGGGCCGTGACGACGGCGTCGCCGACGCGGAACGCGGCGTCGGGACCGGCCGCCGTCACCACGCCCGCGCACTCCATGCCCAGCGGCAGTTCCGTCAGCGGGTTCCCGGCCTCCTCGGCGAGCGCGCGGTGCAGGCCCAGGACGTTCGCCACGTCCACGAAGTTCAGGCCCGCCGCGTGGACCCGGATCCGGATCCGGCTGCCGGTGGGGGCGGGCTCCTGGGCGAGGGGCACCGCGACGACGCCGCCGATCTGCCCGTACTCCTTGGTGACCAGCTCGACGTCGGCGTGCGGGCCGCCCGGCTCGGCGTACACGCGGCGCACGTGCCGCAGCCCCGAGCGGTACGCCACCTGGTAGTCGGCGGAGTCCGCGGCGGTCCACTCGTCCAGCAGCGACAGGTATCCGGCGCCGTCGGCGCCGGGCGAATCCGGCCGCGGCAGGTCGACGAGAGTGACACCGTACGCGGGGTGCTCGGTCCACATGACGTGCCCGAACCCCCACAGCGTGGCGGCGACCGGGGCGGCTTGGTCCAGTGCCTCCGGTCCCTCCGGCCGGTCGCCGGGGAGCAACTGGCCGCCTTCGGTGACCAGCCAGAGCCGCTGCCCGTGCCCGAACCCCGCCTCCCCCAGCGCGTCGCGCAGCGCCAGCAGATCGCGGTAGTTGCGTTCGCACTCGGCGGGCAGCGGTTCGCCGGGCTCCCGCGGCGGCCGCCAGAACCAGCACACGTCGGTGGGCCGCTCCGCGAGGAGCGCCACGGCCTCCCCGGGGGTGGCGGCGACCGACAGGGTCACGTCGTGCTCCTCGGCGGGCCCGGCAAGGGCGCGCAGGCCGGCGGGCTCGGGGCCGACGAGCAGCACCCGGCGCGGCTCGCGCGGTGTGGGCTGCAACGCGCGTTTGACCCACCGCACCTCGGAGTACATCCGGTCGCGGTCGGGGGCGGCGTTCGCGACGCGCCGCAGTGTGAGGCCCTCCAGGACGAAGACCGTGCGGTCCCCGTCCAGGACGAGCACGTCCGCGGTGGGCAGCTCCTCCTCTTCCGCCGCGCCGCGGCCACCGCTGCCGTCCGCGTCCGCGTCGGCGGGCGGGTTGACGCGCAGGACGCTGCGCAGCGAGCTGCCGCGGGGCTTGCGCAGCAGCCGGCAGCGGGCGAACCCCACGGGCATGGCGACGGTGTCGTCGTCGGCGAGGGCCGTCAGGGTCTGGAGCGCGCAGTCGAGGACGGCGGGCGGCAGGAACTCGCCCGGGACCGCGTCCGGCCCGCGCAGTTCGCCCACGGCCAGGTCGTCGCCGTGCCGCTCGACGTTCCGTACGCCCTGGAAGTGCGGGCCGTACTCCACGCCCAGCTCGGCGAAGTCCGCGTACAGGTCGTCGGGCAGGCGCCGGGAGCGGGGCTCGCCCGCCCGGTCGAGCAGGGCGTGCAGGGACCGTTCCGTCCCGGCGAGTCCGGCGGCGGCTCCCGCGTCGACGGTGGCGGTGACGTGGCGCCGCTCGAATGGCTCCGCACCGGGGTCCTCGCTCTCCACCACGCTGACGATCTCCACCTGCGCCGGGCCGCCGCCGTCGCCCGGCCGCAGCCGGGTGCGCAGCTCGACGCTGCCCTCCTCGGGGAGGAGCAGGGCCTCGTGGATGGTCAGCCCCGCGAGGGGGAGGCCCGTCTCGCCGTAGACCGCGTCCTGGAGCGCCAGCAGCGCCTCCACGTAGCCGGCCCCGGGGAAGACGACCCGGCCCATCACCTTGTGGTCGGCGAGGTAGCCGGGCCGGCGGGCGTCGATGCGGACGGAGAACGTCCGGACACCCGTGGCGCGTTGCTCGTCGGTGGAGACCTCGCGGCCGAGCAGGGCGTGTACGTCGTTGCGGCCGAGGGCCGCGGCGCCGCCGCCGCTCGGGGCGGGGAGCCAGTGCCGGCGCCGGTCGAACGCGTACGTCGGCAGGGTGAGCGTGCTGCGGGGGCGGTCGCCGTAGTAGCCGGACCAGGAGACGGGGGCGCCGGCGGCGTAGAGCTGGGCGAGGGACTGGCGGGCCACCGTGCCGTCGTCGTCCTCGGCGTGCAGGCTGCTCAGCCACAGGTGGTCGCCGGGCGCGTCGAGGCCCTGCTTGCCCATGCCGACGAGTTCGGAGGCCGGGCCGACCTCCAGGAAGGCGTGCCGGCCGCGCTCGGCGACGGCGCGCATGCCCTCGGCGAACCGCACCGGCTCGCGCAGGTGGCGGGCCCAGTAGTCGGGCGTGGACAGCTCTGCCGGGTCGGCCACCCGGCCGGTCAGGTTGGAGACGAGGGTGAACTCGGGCGTGTGGAAGGTGAGTCCCGCGGCGACGGCCCGCAGTTCTTCCGCGGCCTCGGCCATCAGCGGCGAGTGCGAGGCGCAGGACACGGCGAGGCGCCTCGTCTTGACCCCGCGCTCCGCGAGGGCCTCCTCGACGCTCGCCAGGGACGCCTTGCCGCCGGAAAGGACGATCTGCCGGGCGCCGTTGACGGCGGCCACCGACAGGTCGCCGTGCTCCGCCAGCAGGTCGGCGACCTCGGCGGGACCCGCCTCCGCGGCGGCCATGGCACCGGGCGGCGACGCGTCCATCAGGCGGGCGCGCGCGGCCATGAGCGTGACGGCGTCGTCGAGGGAGAACAGGCCGGCGACGGTGGCCGCGACGATCTCGCCGATGCTGTGGCCGGCGAGGACGGCCGGGCGTACGCCCCAGGAGAGCCAGAGCCGCGCGACGGCGTACTCCAGCGCGAAGAGCGCAGGCTGCATGTACCGGATCTGGTGGATCAACTCGGCGTCGTCGGTGTCGCCGAGCACCATGTCGCGGATCGACCGGCCCAGGTGCGGGGCGAACAGCCGGTCGCAGGCGTCCAGTTGCTCGCGGAAGGCGGCGAAACGCTCGTACAGCGGGCGGCCCATGCCCACGTACTGCGTGCCGCCGCCGGAGAAGAGGAACGCCACCCGGGCGGGAGCGGCCGGCTGGTCCGGGCGCGTGGAGCGGGTGAGGGCGTTGTCCAGGAAGCGGGCGACGTCGTCGTGGTCGCGGACGACCCCGGCGGTACGCAGGTCGAAGTGGGCCCGCCGGGTGGCGGCGGCGTGGCACAGGTCCGCCACCTCGGTCCCGGGGTGGTCGCGCAGCAGCCGCCGGTAGCGCTGGACCTGCCCGCGCAGCGCGCCGGGGCTCTTCGCGGAGAGGGTGAGGACGTGCGCCTCGCCGGCGGGGGAACCGGCGGGGGAAGGGGCGACGGCGGCGGGCTCCGCGGCGGCTGCCGGGGCCTGTTCGAGGACGACGGAGGCGACGATGCCGGTCAGCCCGAAGGCGCTGACCATGGCGCGCCGGGTGGCGGCTGTCCACTCCCGGCCGGTGGTGGGGACGGTGACCGGGAGGTCGTCCCAGGGGATGCGCAGGGAGGGCGTGTCGAGGTTCAGGTGCGGGTACAGCGCGCCCTCGCGAAGTTGCAGGACGGTCTTGATGACGCCGCCGATGCCCGCGGCCGACTCCATGTGCCCGATGTTCGTCTTGAGCGAGGCGACCGCCAGCGGGTCCTCGCGGGTGTGCGAGGCGCCGAACACCGCGCCGATGGCGCCCATCTCGATGGGGTCGCCCAGGGGCGTACCCGTGCCGTGGGCCTCGACGTACGAAACGTCCCCCGGCTCCAGCCCGGCGCCGGCCAGGGCGGTACGCAGCAGCCGCTCCTGGGCCGTGCCGTTGGGCACCATGAGGGAGCTGGACTCGCCGTCCTGGCCGACGGCGGAACCGCGGATGAGGGCGTAGACCCGGTCGCCGTCGCGCTGGGCGTCGGAGAGCCGCTTGAGCACGATGACGCCGCAGCCCTCGCTGCGGCAGTAGCCGTCGGCCGCGTCGTCGAAGGTCTTGCACACGCCGTCGGGGGCGAGCATGTTCCCGCTGCTGGCCATGACGTACGCGCGCGGGCTGTGGATGGTGTTGACCCCGCCGCACAGCGCGAGGTCGGTCTCCCCGGCGCGCAGCCCCTGCGCGGCGAGGTGCACCGTGACCAGGGAGGCGGAGCACGCGGTGTCCACCGTCATGCAGGGGCCGCGCCAGCCGAGGAAGTAGGACAGCCTGCCGGAGAGCGCGCTGAACGTGCCTCCGGTCGCCATGTAGGCGTTGAGGTCGTCCAGGGGGTACGTACTCATCTCCCCGATGTAGTCGAGGTTGCTGACGGCCATGTAGACGCCGCCGTTGCCGTGGCGCAGCGGAGCCGGGTCGATGCCCGCGTCCTCCAGGGCCTCCCAGGCGACTTCGAGCGCGACCCGGTGCTGCGGGTCGACGTAGTCGGCCTCCTTCGGCGAGACGTTGAAGAACTTCGCGTCGAAGTGGTCCGGCTTGTCGAGGAAACCGCCCTGCGCGCACCGGATGGCGCCCCGCGCCCCGGGGTCGTCGGGATCCGCTTCCACGGGGTCCCACCGGTCGGTGGGCAGCGGCCGCAGGGCGGACCGCCCGTCGCGCAGGAACGCCGCGAACCCGTCGGGGGTGGTGTTGTCGCCCGGGAACCTCAGGCCGATACCGACGACGGCGATGGGCTCGCCGTGGGGTGTGGACATGACTCCGTACTCCCGTGTCATCCGTGGGCAGGGTCTGGTCGGTCTACGCCGTCGCGGCGGAGAAGTCGTCGGCGCCGGCGCCGGCCTTCACGGCGACCAGCACCTTGCCGTGGGCGGCGGGCTCGTCCGCCTCGCCGAACCGGCACGTCGTACGGAGAAAGAGGAACGGGCCGCTGCCCCAGTCGCCCTCGAACGCCTCGACGACGTCGAGCTCTCCCCAGAAGCGGCGACCGCGCATGTGCCGGCGGAAGGAGCTGTGGAAGTCGACGATGAACATGTCGGCCAACTGCCGCGCCCAGAAGTCGTCCATGGACCAGCCGGCGAAGGAGCGCATCAGCCGCCGCTCGACGGACTTCGCCATCAGGAGATAGATCATCTGGTTGTAGCAGATGTTGAACTCGACCGCGTTGAAGTGCCCGGTGTCGTCGATGTAGCAGGACTCGGGGATGTGGAACCGGCCCCGGATGCCGACCTGCCCGCCCTCGTCCGCCGGATCTCCCCCGGCCGCCACCGTGGCCGACTCCAGATACCGGCAGTGCGGCTTGTAGACCCGGAGCACGCGTTCCAGCAACGCCTCGTCGCCGCCGACCGCCACGCTCTCCTCCTCCCGCTTCCGCCGTCGCCGCCTAGGGCCGGCCGATGCCGGGGTAGAAGTCGTAGTCGTCGTGGACCGTCACCCGGAAGGACACCGTGGGCTCGGGGTTGACCGTGTGCAGGGCGCGGTGCACCAGGCTGCGGTTGTCCCAGACCAGCAGGTCCCCCTCGTCGAACCGCTGCAGGTGGATGGCGGGGTGGGTGAAGGTGCGGTCGGACTGGCCGACGGCCTCGAAGAGGTCCTCCAGCAACCCGTCGCGCAGCGGCTTGCCCTCGCCGTCGATCAGCTGGTAGCTGACCGCCTCGCTGATGTAGAGCACCGGCCGCCCGGTGACCGGGTGCGGGAAGACGGTGGGGTGGGCGATCGCCGGGGTCGTCTCCTCGATCTCCGCGATGACCTCGGATATCGGGCGGTAGACGTCGGTCGGCCGGATCTTGAAGTACCGCCGCACGCTGTTCAGGACGCGGCTGCCCTCGATCTCGTTCTTCAGCTTCTGCGGCAGCTGCTCGTACGCCTTCTCCAGGTCGATGAAGAAGGTGCCGCGCTCTCCGCGCGGGATGACCTGGGGGTAGATCAGGGTCAGGCCGAACGGGCGCGGCATGAAGGAGTAGTCGTGGTGCCAGAACTTCCCCGTCTGGGGAACGCCGACCTGCTCCCCCTCCTTCTTCACGTTGGAGGAGACGAAGATCTCGCGGTGCTCGGGGTGGTGGTACATCGGCTGGTAGTACGTCTCCACCTCGCCGAGACGCCGGCCCAGCGCCACGAACTCGGCCGGGTCCAGCCGCTGGTTCTTCAGCACCACGATCTTGTGGGTGTAGACGAGTTGCTTCAGCGACGCGAGGTCCGCGTCCGGTGCGCCGAGGACGTCCATGCCGTCGACGGCCACACCCATCAGGGACTGTTCCTGCGGAATAGTGATCACGTGCACTGCTCCCACCTGGCGCTCGGCACTGAACCGAGGCTCACCGTACGGGCGCGCCGACGCCCGGACAGGGGGCCCGGTGCCGAACCTGGGGTGGAGGCTGGGGTAGCCCCCAGAGAAGCGGACCGGCGCCGGAGCCACGCGCGCAGCGCGGTCGAGCCGGCCCCGGGCAAGCAGGGCGGGACCCCGAACGCCGGCCGCCGGCCGCCGGCCTGAGTGTTGCCCAGCCGTGATCTGCCAGGGACAACCCTGGCCGGGTCCGCACGGTCCTATGTACATGCCGCGCTTGCCCATGGTGCTTGCCTTCCCCCGTGTGGTCCGCCACCTGCGCTCCGTCGGCGCCTCGCTGCCGCCGCTGACGCAACTGAGCGTCGGCCGCCCCGACCCCGTACTGCGGCCGGTGCTGTCCGCGGCATGGGAGGGCGACCACGGCCCGGCCCGCGAACTGCTCGCCGACACCCGCCGCCGCCGGGCGTGGGAGCGGCGCGACACGTGCATGGGCCGGCTCGCCGACGTCGCCCTGACCCGGTCCCGGTGGCTGGAGGACTGGCAGGCGAAGGACGGCGACGACCCGGACGCGGCCCTCGTCGCGGCGGAGCTGGAGATCCGCCGCGCCTGGGAGGCGCGGACCGGCGCGTGGGCCAAGCACGTCTCCGCGGGGCGGTTCGAGGAGTTCTTCCGTCTCCTCGCCCGGGCCGCCCCGCTCATCGACAAGGCGGTGGAGCTCAACCCCGGCGATCCGGTGCCCTGGTGCGTCGCCCTGCACCACGCCCGCGGCACCCAGGCCCCCCGCCCGGTCTTCGACCGGCTGCTGCTGAACGTCATGGACTGCGACCCCGACCACTACGGCTGCCACTCCAGCGCCCTGCAGTACCTCTGCGCCAAGTGGTACGGCTCGCACGAGGAGATGTTCGACTTCGCGGAGACCGCGGCAGCACGCGCCCGGCCGGGACGGCTGCTGGCCGCCCTGCCGGTTGTGGCGGCGACGGAGTACCTCACCGAACACCCGACCCGCGGCCCGGTGCCCCGCCAACGCGTACACGCGGCAGTGGACGGCGCCCTGTCCGCCTGCGCCGCCTTCCCCCCGGACGACCCGGCCGTCATCGGAATCCGCAACGACCTCGCACTGGCGCTGACGCGCTGCGGGCGCTGGGAGGAGGCGCTACGGCAGTTCGAGCTGATCGGCACGGACGTACGGGAGTTCCCGTGGTGCTACGTGGACGGGGAGAACGAGTTGCGCGCGTTCGTGGACGAACGCGAGAACACCCGGGTCCAGATAGCCAAGACCATCCCGTTCTTCTCCCGCTACCGCCCGGCCGCCTGAACGGGCTCAACCTAGGCAGTGCACTACAAGCCCACACAGCGGCCGACGAGGTCCTGGAGGTCGAACGCGACTCGCATGACTCTCTCTTGTTCTGCCCTGTCGTACAGCGCTGCATTGCCTTCAGTTGCAGGAAAGATGTCTACCAGAATATTGACAGCCAGACGCGGAATTTGATCTTTTGACCGCCAGTCCCGCTCACAATCCTCTAGCGCCTGCCTCAAATTGGCAAGAGATTCTTCATTCAGCCCCTCCCTCATACGCAACGCAAGATCAAAAACTTCCCACGCCTCAGCCAGGCGAGTTGTCGCATCTTCCATGTCACGGCCCTCCCTTAACCCATGTGATCGCTTCTGGCGGTATACGTCCCGTAATAAGAACCTCTGCGGAGGACTTGGTTCGATTGATGGCGGTGAAGCCTCGTATATTGTGCAGTTCGCGGCCCGCGTCAGTGGACAAGTCGATAACCGATCCCGGGACCATGCGAAGATCGATGGCCACGACACGCCCCGACGTCCACTGAGAATTCAAGGCGACGTCGGAACTGCGAGTCGTGGAGATAAATTGCGATGCCCATCCGGGTCGACTTCCGTTCAAAACGTGCCCTGCAGGAGTATACGTCGCGTCCGGATTCTTTGCGACCAGCCCCAGCGCCGGATCCTCATCCGGCCTTAGGTTGCGATAAACCGTGTGAGGGCATGGAGTCAGTCCGAGAGGATCGGCCCATGTATGCGGGTTATGTACGTAAGTTGCCGGGTTGGGTGTGGGCGTGAGCCCGAGGGGGTCGAGGCTGGTGTAGCGGGCAGTCGCAGGGTCGTAGTGGCGGTAGTAGTTGTAGTTCCAGCCGGTTTCCGGGTCAGCGTATTGGCCCGGGAAACGGAGGGGGGTGGTATGGGAGTCGTTCCTCCGGGTGAGTGGGAGGCCGTAGAGGGTAGCGTTTTCCTGCCAGACGATGGCACCGAAGTCGTCGACGAGTTCGGTGGGGGTTCCGACGAGGTCAGTGACGATCGTGAAGAAGGCGCGGTCGTACTCGTCCTGGCCAGGAAGGTGACGGGTCTGGGTGAGGGGCTGGAGGCCGCGGTGGCTCCAGGTGAGGGTTTCGGGGGGGTCGGCCCGGTCGTGGTCGCCGCAATTGCCCGCGGTGGTGGTCTGCTCGACAAGGGTGGCCTCGTGCCAGGTGAAGGCGGTGCGCTCGACGACGGCACCGGTGGCGTCCTGACGCTCCTTGGAAGTGCGGCGACCGACGCCGTCGTAGTGATAGCGCCAGGTTGTGCCGTCGGGGGTGGTGACTTGGGTGAGGTGGTCGTCGGCGTCCCATGTGTAGTGCCAGGTGTCAGGTTTGCGGGAGAGACGTCGGCGTTGGCGGAGCGTGACGCGGCCGGCTGTGTCGTACTCGTACCGGATACGTCCGGCTTGGGTGAGGAGGGTTCCCTCGTAGGCGCGATCACCGATGGTGTCGGTGGCGGGGGAATCCTCGGGGGCAGTCCAGTGGGCGGTGGTCTGGTTTCCGGTGGGGTCGTAGGAATAGTCCTCCCGTCCGGCGGGGGTGGTGGCTGCGAGGACACGACCGAGGGGATCGAGGTCGTAGGTGCGGGTGCTGCCGCGTTGATCCGTGAAGTGGGTCAGGTACCCGTCGGGACGGTAGCCGAAGGCGCGCGAGGTGACGGTGCGGGTGGTGGAGCCGGCTGGGCTCGTGACGGTCTGGTTGGTGAGGCGGCCGGCTGGGTCCCACTGCTGGGTATAGGTGAGCTGGTTGTCCGCAGGCCCGCGGACTCGGCGAGTGGTCTCGCGGCCCAGGGGGTCGTGGTCGAACGTGAGAGTGCGGCCGTCGGTGGTCAGCGTCGCGGGGAGGCCGTCGGGGTGGTACGTCCACCGACTGTGGTGGCTGGCGGGGGTGGTGCGGGTGATCGGCCTGCCACAGGAGTCGTAGGAGAGGGTGAGGGTGCGGCCGTTGACGGTCTCGGTGACCAGGTTGCCGAGCGGGTCGTAGGTGCGGGCGAGGTCGACACCGGGGGTCGTTGTGCCGGTCATGCGGCCCACCGGGTCGTACGTGTAACGGGCGAGGAGGTCACCGTCGCCACTGGCCTTGGTGGTGAGCCGGCCGAGAGCGTCGTAGTCGTAGCGGAGCTGTTGGCCCGCAGGATTGGTGGATGTGCTTATTCGGCCGGCCGGGTCGTATGCGTAGGTGGTGACGCGGCCGTCGAAGTCCGATTCGGATACGAGACGGCCGACCTCATCGTAGGTGTAGTCCCAGGTGCGGCCCTGCGGGTCGATGACCTGGGTGAGATTAAGTTCGGTGTCGCGGGTGAAGCGGTACGTGACATCGTCCGGACCGGTGGTGGAGGTGGGCAGATCGAATACGCCGTAGGTGTGGGTGGTGGTGGCCCCGCCCGGTTCGGTACGGCTGAGGAGATTGCCTTCGGCGTCCCACTGGAGGGTCTCGACGCCGCCGAGAGGATCGGTGCGCTGCAGCAGACGGCCTTCGATCGACCAGCGGTGGTGGGTCTGCGCGCCGAGCGGGTCAGTAAGAGTGACGGGGCGGCCGAAGGCGTCGCGAGTGAGATGGGTGGTCTCGCCGACGGGGTCGGTGATGGCGGTGGGAAGGCCGGCGGGGTTGCAGCGAACGCGGCGTACGCCGCCGGCCGCGTCGGTGATCCCGGAGAGGGCGCCCTGGGGACCATAGGTGAACCGGGTGCGCTGGCCGGCCGGATCGAGGGTAGTGGTGCGGTTGCCGTGGGCATCGTAGGCGAACTCCCAGCGCGATCCGTCGGCGTCGATCAACTCGGTGGGCAGGCGCAAGTCGTTGTAGACGGCTTGTTTGCGGGTGCCGTCGGGGAGGACGAGGACGGTGAGGTCGCCGGCGTCGTCGTACTCGTAGCGGGTGGTGCGTCCCAGGGGGTCGGTGGTGGAGGCGAGGCGGCCATCGGCGTCGAAGTTCTGGAGGGTGGCGTGGCCCAGGTGGTCTGTGGTGGCGATGAGCTGGAAGCGGTCATTGAACTCGAAGACGGTGGTATGTCCTCGGGAGTCGGTGGCGGTGGTCCGCAGCTGATCGGGCTCGTAGAGGTAGGAGTACTCAAGCGCCTGGCCCGTGCCGGTGGAGTGCACACACCGGCCCGCCTCGTCGTAGTCGTAGCCGTACCAACTGCCGTTACGGTCCTCCCAGCGGGTCAGCCGTGCGTCCGCGTCGTAGGAGAACAGCAGGGGCAGGCCGGAGGAATTGAATACCTTCGACAACAGCCCGGCGTCGTCGAAGTCGTAGGACACGAGCAACGGCTCGTCAGGGTCGGACAGTAGCGTCAGTGAGGTGACCCGGCCTTGGTAGGTGGCAACGCCGACCCGGTAGCCGCCGGTGTGCGTCAACTCGCGAAGCCGACCAGCGTCGTCGTACTGGAAGTCGAGCCGGTTGCCGTTGCGGTCAACCAACGCGGAGATCGTCAGCTCAGAACTCGGACGGCCCGGTACGGGCGCGAAAAGCAGCGCTTGACCGGCTTCGCCCTGCTCGATGACCAGCGGGGAAGCGGGTCGGCCGTTCCATGTCAGCCCCCACTCCGGACCGACGACAGGGTAGACGGGGGTCTGGCCGTCGCCAACCGGGATCGGGTAGACCAAAGTCATGCCGTCGGCGGTGTGGAAGTGGACCGCGTCCTCGGTCAACTGCAGCCGTTGATCCAGCGTGGACGCCCACGAGCGGCCGAAGTAGCGGCCCTCGGTGTACGTGGTGATGTGATGCCGCTCGATCACCAGCGGCAGCACTCCCGGCAGTTCCACGTCCGTGGCAGAGAGGATCATCTCGCCGGTGGCCACATCCACGGGGTCGCCGCAGCCGTTGCGCTTGAACATCTGCACGGCCTTCTTGCGGAATGCCTTGCCCATGCCTTTGACGCCTGCCGCCATGGCTTTCAAGCCGCCCTTGGCGGCGGCCAGGCCGCCCTTCATGCCTTTGGCCATCTTGGCCAGGCCGCCGAGGGTGGTGAGGCCCTTCATGCCCGGGATGCAGTCCAGGGCGGCGAAGGCGACATCCCAGAGAGAGGCTTCGCCATTCGCGTACTTGTAGAGGGTGTCGGCGAGGACGACGAGTGCGGCGGCAAGGACGACCCAGGCCAGCGGTCCGCCGATGATCAGGACGACGATGCCCAGCACCGCGACGATGACCTTGCAGACGCTGACGATGGTGTCCCAGTTGTCCTTGACCCAGTCGACCGCCTTCTCCCACCACTTGCGGTTCTGGATCCCGGCGTCGGAGGCGTCCTCCAGCTTGTCCTTCGCCTCGGACGCCGCATCTTCGCGCATCTTCTTCGCGTCAGCGGCCATCTTCTTGGCGGCTTCGAGGCCGCCTTGCGCGTTGTCGACCGCTGTCTGCGCGGAGGCGCGGGCGGACTTGGCGTCGGTGGCGTTACGGGTGGCGGCCCGTACCTCCGACTCGTCCGGCTTCTCCTTGCCCTCCTTCTCGTCGTACTCCTCACTCTTCTTCGTCGCCCGATCCACCCAGGAATTCGCCGAATCGAGACGGCCCGTCGCCGACGACAACTCGTTGCGGGCCTCACGGCCCCTGGCTAACGCTTTGTCCGCCAACGACTGCGCACGCTCCAGCTTCGGCCAGTACGCCGCGAGCGCATCGCCGGCCAGGTCGTACGACCGCTGGAGCTTCTTCAGGTTCTTGGGAACCTCTTCGAACTCGTCCTGGAACGCCTTCGCCGTCTTCCCCGCCCACCGCAGGAGGGCATCCTCACCGGCCATGCCCTTGATCTGCCGCAGCGCATCCGCCACGTCATCGGCAAAGTCGTGTAACTCACGGGCGAGTTGCTTCACCCGCTCCGGATCCCCCGGTACTGGGTCCTCATCAAGGTCGAGCACATGCCAGTCCGTCGGACGATTTCCCACAACCCACCCCTTGTTGTCGTCCGGTCAACGGCAACGGTGCTCACACCACGCTAGCACTCCAGTTCTACAACATGATCTTGTTGATAAGGGCGGTGCGTGAGCAGGTCCGTCGTGACGTGTGCTGCACAAGCCCGGCCGGGCCGTTTGCCTCTCCCGGCCTCTTGCGGTCGAGGGCATCAGCTTCTTGCGGAGCGCCTCCGCCGGCTCTCCGAGGACGATCAGGCAGTCGTACTCGTCGTCGTTGCGACGGAACAGTGGCCTCGCACGGTGGCCGGTAGGTCTGTTGCCGGGGCCGAGCGGCGAGGCTGTCATTGTGCCGTGTAGCCGCCGTCGACCGGGAGGGCGACGCCGGTGACGTAGCTGGCGCCCGGGCTGCACAGCCACAGTACGGCCTGGGCGATCTCCTCCGCGGTGCCCAGCCGGTCGATGGCCTGGCCGGCTTCGGCCCGGGCGTGGTCGAGTTCTCCCCTGGCGACCATGGTGTCGACCATGGGGGTGCTGATGGTGCCGGGACAGACGGCGTTGATGCGGATGCTCCGGGGGCCGTATTCGAGGGCGGTGCTCCTGGTCAGGCCGATCACGCCGTGCTTGGCGGCGTGGTAGGCGGCGCGGCCCGGATTGCCGACGAGGCCGCCGAGGGAGGAGCAGTTGACGATGGCGCCGCTGCCCTGCTCCCGCATGTGGCGCAGCTCGTGCTTCGTGCTTGCCCAGATGCCGCGCAGGTTCACGGCGTTGACGCGGTCGTACTGCTCGGCGGTCTCGTCGGCGGCGTCGGTGGGCGGCGCCATGATGCCCGCGTTGTTGTAGGCCATGTCGAGCCGTCCGAAGGTTCCCACGGTGCGGTCGACGGCGGCGGCGACGTGGTCTTCCCGGGTGACGTCGCAGATCAGGGCGAGGGCCTGGTGGCCGGTGTCGGTGAGATCCCTGGCGGCGCGGTTGACGGCGTTGTCGTCGATGTCGGCGAGTGCGACCGCGGCGCCCGCTTCGGCGAAGGCGCGGGCCGCGGCCAGGCCCATGCCGGACGAGGCGCCGGTGACGAAGGCGACCTGGCCGGTGAAGTCGTACGTGGGGTTCATGGGCGTCTTCCTGTGCAGGTGCGCGGTACGGGCCTGGGTCGGGCGCGCCGGGTCAGGGGGCGGTCTCGATGGTGATGCGCCCGGCTCCGGCCAGTCGGTCGGCGTCGGCGTTGATGTGTCCGAGGATCAGCAGGTCGCCGGAGGTGGCGGGGCCGTGCTCGGTTCAGTCGGGCAGCGGTTCGGCGTAGTGGCGGAAGCCTTCGCGGTCGGTGTGGATGGCGTAGAGCCGCTCGGCCAGCGCCGCCGGGCTGGAGTGCTCGGCGTCGGGGCGGATGGCGCCGGGGATGACCAGTTGGGCGGCGTGGATGTTCTCCGGGGCGAGGGCGTCGTGGAGCATCGCCGCGTAGGCGCTTTCGGCGGCGAACGCCATCGAGGTGCCGGCCCGGTCGGGGTGCGGGCGCACGGCGGTGCCGCCGTTGACGAACAGCAGCGTGCCCCGGCCCGGGTCCCGCATGCCGGGCAGGACCGCGTTCACGCAGGCGACCGGGCCCTTGACGGAGAAGGCGAGCGGAGCGTCCAGGTCGGCGGCGGTGGTGTCCAGCACCGGCTTCATGAAGTCGGCGTGGGGTACCGGGCTGTACTGCAGGACTTCGATCGCGCCGAGTGCGCCGGCCGCGGCGTCCAGGGCCGTGGTCAGGGCCTGGTGGTCGCGTACGTCGGCGGGGAAGCCGCGGGCGTGGACGCCGTCCCGGTCGAGTTCGGCGGCCAGGGCGTCGAGGCGGTCCCGGCTCCGTGAGACGAGGGCGATGGCGAAGCCTTCGCGGCCGAAGCGGCGGGCGGTCGCCAGCCCCAGACCGGAGCCTGCGCCGACGAGAGCAAGAGTTGTCACGATGGGCCTTTCGCGGGAGATCGGGAGATCGGGACAGGGAAGGCGGTGGGCCCGGTCCGGATCAGCCGGTGGCCGGGGCGGCGGCGTACTCCCCGTCGGTGACGGGGGTCAGCCACTGCACGACGTCGTGGTCGGCGTCGGCCTCGTTGATGGCCAGGTGGACCATGAGCCGGTTCGGGGCGGCGCCGTGCCAGTGCTCCTCGCCCGCCTCGAACAGGACCCGGTCGCCCGGCCTGATGACCTCGACGGGCCCGCCGCGGCGCTGGCACAGGCCGACGCCTTCGGTGACGAAGACGGTCTGGCCCAGTGGGTGGCGGTGCCAGTGGGTGCGTGCACCCGGCATGAAGTGCACCAGGTTGGCGGTGACCCGGGCCGGGGCCGGGGCCGCGGCGACGGCGTCGATGTAGACGTCTCCGGTGAACCATTCGGCGGGGCCCCTGGCGGTGTCGAGGGAGCTCCGGGTGATCTGCATGTTCGTTCCTCCTGCGGGGTGCGTCAGGGGGTGAGGAGGGCCTTGACGGCGCGGCGCTCGTCCATCGCCCGGTAGCCCTCGGCGACCTGGTCGAGGGGCAGGGTGAGGTCGAAGACCCTGCCCGGGTCGATCCGCCCGTCGAGGACCCGGTGGATCAGGTCGGGGAGGTAGCGGCGTACGGGGGCGGGGCCACCGCGCACGCCGACGTGCGAGAAGAACAGCTCCCGCCCGTCGACGGCGACCTCGTGCGGGACCCCGACGAGTCCCACGTTGCCACCGGGGCGGGCGGAGTGCAGGGCCTGCTGCATGGACAGCGCGGTACCCACGCACTCCAGGACGGAGTCCGCGCCGATCCCGCCGGTCAGGTCCTTGATCCGGGCGACGCCCGCCTCGCCGCGCTCGGTGACGATGTCGGTGGCGCCGAATGCGAGGGCGAGCTGCTGCCGCGGTGCGTGCCGCGACATGGCGATGATGCGCTCCGCTCCCGCTTCCCTGGCAGCGATCACGGCGCAGAGGCCCACCGCGCCGTCACCGACGACCACGGCGGTCGAGCCGGGCCCCACCTCGGCGGCGTCGGCGGCCCACCAGCCGGTGCCCATGACGTCGGAGACGGCCAGCAGACCGGGCCAGAGCTCCTCACCCGGTACGTCGTCGGTGGCGACGAGGGTGCCCTCGGCGTGGGGGATGCGGACGTACTCGGCCTGGCAGGTGGACATGAACTCGCGGTCGAGGCAGTTCGACTGGAACCCGTTGCGGCAGTTCGCGCACGTGTTGTCCGAGGTGGCGAACGAGCCGACGACGAACTGGCCCGGCCGGACCGCCGTCACCGCGGATCCGACCTCCTCGACGAAGCCGACGTACTCGTGGCCCATGGGGTGGGCCCGCCCGGTGGGCTCCGCACCGCGGTAGGGCCACAGATCCGAGCCGCACACGCAGGTCACGGCCGTACGGATGACGGCGTCCGTCGGCTTGACGATCTTCGCGTCGGCCACGGTCTCGAAGCGGATGTCACCGGGGCCGTGGATCACTGCACCGCGCATGGAGAAGGATTCCTTGCCTGCTGAGGCCGCCGGCACCGGAAGGACGCCGGCAGGCCGCCGAACGGGTGGCGGGTCCCGGGGCGGAGAGGCGAGACCGCTGCCCCCGGGCCCGGGCGGGCGCCCGGCCCCGCCTGCTGCGCAGGCGGGCGGCGAGTGCCACGTCCTCCAGGCAACCCTGATCCCGCCGGGGCAGCGAGTCACTGACGAGGGGTGTACCGGCAGTACATCCCTGCGCGGCCCGGCAGGCCGTACCGTCGAAGACATGGACAACCGTGAGGAGGTCCGCGAGTTCCTGACCTCGCGGCGCGCGAAGATCACCCCCGAGCGGGCAGGGCTGCCCTCCGGCAGCAGGAGGCGTGTGCCCGGACTGCGCCGCAGCGAGGTCGCGGCGCTGGCCGACATGAGCGTCGAGTACTACGCCAAGCTCGAACGCGGCAACCTCGCCGGCGCCTCCCCGGCCGTCCTGGAAGCCGTCGCCCGCGCCCTCCGGCTCGACGACGCCGAACGCGCCCACCTGCTGAACCTCGCCCGGGCCGCCGACGGCTCCGACGCGCTGGCCCGGCCCGCCCGCCGCCGTACCAAGGACCACTGGAAGCCGCACCGCAGCCTGCAGTGGACCCTCGACGCCATCACCGCCGGGCCCGCGTTCGTCCGCAACGGCCGCATGGACGTCCTCGCCGCCAACCCGCTGGCCCGCGCCTTCTACGCCGACCTCTACGCCGCCCCCGGCAACCAGGCCAACCTGGCCCGCTTCCAGTTCCTCGACCCGGCCTCCCGGCACTTCTACCCCGACTGGGACGCCTTCGCCGACATCGCCGTCGCCATCCTGCGCACCGAAGCGGGCCGCAATCCCCACGACAAGGACCTCCACGACCTGGTCGGCGAACTGTCCACCCGCAGCGAGGAGTTCCGCACCCGCTGGGGCGCCCACAACGTCCGCCACCACGGCACCGGCACCAAGCGCTTCCGCCACCACGCCGTCGGCGACCTCACCCTCGCCTACGAGGGCCTGGAGATGGCCGCGGAACCGGGCCTCACCCTCACCATCTACGCCGCGGAGCCCGGCTCCCCTTCCGAAGAGGGGCTGCGCCTCCTCGCCTCCTGGACCGCCACCCAGGACACCGAAGCCGCCGCCTCCCCGCGCACCGCCACCGGATGACGCCGGACACCGCCGCGGGCCCGACGTGCCGTACCCCCTCGTCCCTCCCCTAGGATGACGGGCGTGGGACCTGCGGATATGCCCGGGGATGCGCCCCGCCGGCCGCTTCAGGAGGACGGGGATCCCGACCGCTACGAGCCGGAGGCGCCCGGAGTGCCGGCGGACGGCAGGGTCGAGACCGCCCTTCGCGTCGCCCAGCAGTACTACCTCCAGCGCGCCACCATGGGCGCCATCGCCAAGGAGCTGGGGACCTCGCGTTCCACGGTGTCCAGGCTCCTCGGCTACGCCAGGGACACCGGGCTGGTGGAGATCCGCATCCACCGCCCCCAGGCCCGGGTGGGCGTGGTGGAGGGGCGGCTGCGGGAGCAGTTCGGCGTCCGGGCCCACGTGGCCCGGGTCCCGGCCGCCGCCACCAACGTGGAGCGACTGGAGCTGACGGCCATCCAGGCCGCCCGGGTGATCAACTCCGTCTTCGACTCCGACATGGTCATCGGCCTGTCCTGGGGCACCATGGTCAACGCCATCAGCCGGTGCCTGATCCCCAAGCCCGTCCACAACTGCCAGTTCGTGCAGTTGAACGGGGCCGGCAACTCGCGGGTCACCGGCACCCATTACTCCTACCAGATGCTCTCGGCGTTCGGCGCGGCCTTCGACGCCGTCGTCCAGCAGCTGCCGGTGCCGCTGTTCTTCGACTCGGCGGAGACCAAGCGCGCGCTGTTCCGCGAGCGGATGGTACGCAGGGTCACCGAGCTGCAGCAGACCGCCGACGCGGCCCTGTTCAGCGTGGGAACGGTGGCGGACGGGATGCCCAGCAGCCCCTACCTGGCCGGCTACTACCTCGACGAGTCCGACTTCGCCTCCCTCGCCGAGGACGAGGTGGTGGGCGACATCGCCACGGTCTTCATGCGCTCCGACGGGAGCCATCGCGGGGTGCGTCTCAACGACCGTACGAGCGGCCCCGATCTCGACCGCTTCCGGGACGTGGGCCACCGGATCTGCGCCGTCTCCGGCGACCACAAGATCGATGCCCTGCGCGCGGCCCTGGCCGGGAACCACATCACCCAACTGGTGATCGACGAGCGCACCGCCGTCCTCCTGCTCGACGGCCCCGCCGCGCCGTCCGCCTGACCGCACCGCCCCCGGCTCCCCACCCCGCAGGCACCCGTACGCGCTGGTCAGACGCACGATCGACTCACGGTGCACATGTGTGCACTGCCCTGGTAAAACGTGCACGGGAGCAGGCATGGTGGCGGGCACCACCGGGCCCGTGAGCCGCAGAACCAAGCGGGCCCCTCCCCCGCACCCCCTGTCACGGAGGTCTGTTCCACCATGCCCAGCCACACGTACACCCGTCAGCTCCCGGTGGGCGAGCCCACCGACGTCCTCGTCGTGGGGAGCGGCCCCTCCGGACTGGGCGCGGCGCTGGCCGCCGCCCGCAACGGGGCCTCGGTCCGGCTCGTGGAGCGGTTCGGGTTCCTCGGGGGCAATCTGACCGCCGGCCTCGTCGGTCCCTGCATGACGTCCTTCTCGCTCGACGGCAGGACCCAGCTCGTCCGCGGGATCTTCGACGAGTTCGTGCGGCGCATGGTCCGGGTGGGCGGCGCGGTGCACCCCTCCGAGACCCGTTCCGGCAGCCCGTACTCGGGCTTCATGGTGTACGGGCACGAAGCGGTGACCCCGTTCGACCCGGAGGCGGCCAAGGCGGTCGCGCTCGACATGTGCCAGGAGGCCGGGGTCGAGCTGCTGCTGCACACCTTCGTCGCCGACACCCTCACCGAGGGGCGGCGGGTGACCGGTGTGGTGGTGGGCAACAAGAGCGGCCTCGGCGTACTCCCCGCCACCACGGTCGTCGACTGCACGGGGGACGGCGACGTCGCCGCCCGCGCGGGGGCCGGCTTCGACGTGGGCCGGGACGGGGACGGCCGGACGCAGCCGATGACGTTGTTCTTCCGCGTGGCGGATGTCGACGACGACGCCGTACGGGCGTATCAGGACGCGCACCCGGAGGAGCGGTTCCCGTTCCAGGGGCTCGTGGAGCAGGCGAGCGCGGACGGCTCCTTCACCCTCCCCCGCCGGGGCATCCAGCTCTTCAAGACCCTGGAGCCGGGGGTGTGGCGCATCAACACCACGCGCGTGCTCGGCCTGGACGGCACGGACGCCGACGACCTCACCGCCGGGGAGATCACGGCCCGCCGCCAGGTCGTCGAGCTGATGCGGTTCTTCCGCGAGCGGCTGCCCGGGATGCGGAACTGCCGGCTGCTCGACACCGCCGCCACCGTCGGCGTCCGCGAGACCCGGCGCATCCGGGGCGAGCACCTCCTCACCCTCGAAGAACTGACCTCGGGGCACGCCTTCGAGGACACCGTCGCGGTGGCCGGCTACCCCGTCGACATCCACAGCCCGACCGGCCCGAACGGCCCCTTCGACGACGGCATCCCGCCCACCGCCAACATCTACGAGATCCCCTACCGCAGCCTCGTTCCCCGGGACCTGGACAACCTGCTGCTGTCCGGGCGGTGCGTCTCGGCGACCCACGAGGCGCTCGCCGCGATCCGCGTCATGCCCCCGTCCTTCGCGATGGGCGAGGCCGCGGGGGTGGCGGCCGCCCTCGCGCAGCGGGACGGGGTACTCCCCCGCGCCGTCGACGTGCCCGCGCTCCAGCGCCTGCTCCTCGCCCAGGGCGCCTACCTGGGCCCCCGTTTCGAGTCCGCCCCCGTCGGCTGACCGTGCCGCACCGGCCGGCACACCCTGAACGAAGGGACACACCGTGATTCGTCGCGTCGTGAGCGCCAGCACCGTGGGCACCGCCCTGGAGTGGTACGACTTCATGCTCTTCGGGACCGCCGCCGCGCTGGTTTTCGACGAGGTCTTCTTCCCGGGCCACGACCCGATGGTGGGGACGCTGTCCGCACTGGCCACCTTCGCCGTCGGCTTCTTCGCCCGCCCCTTCGGCGGCCTCCTCTTCGGCCACTACGGCGACCGGATCGGCCGGAAGAAGGTCCTGGTGATCACGCTCTGCCTGATGGCGGTGGCGTCCACCCTCATGGGCCTCATCCCCGATTACGACAGCATCGGTGTCGCCGCCCCCGCGCTGCTGGTGTTCCTGCGCATCCTCCAGGGCCTCGGCGCCGGAGCGGAGTACGCGGGCGGCGCGCTGATGGCGGCCGAGCACGCGCCGCCCCGCAAGCGCGGCCTGTACGCGGCCATTCCGCCCACCGGCAACGGGGTCGGCGTCATCCTGGCCGCCGCCGTCTTCACCCCGTTCACCATGCTCCCCGACGACCAGTTCACGTCCTGGGGCTGGCGGGTCCCCTTCCTGCTCAGCATCCTGATCCTGCCGGTGGGCCTGTACATCCGCATGCGCGTGGCCGAGACACCGGCGTTCGACCGGACCCGGGAGCAGGGCGAGCGGACACCGACCCCGGCCCTGCACCTGGTCCGGAACGAGCCGCGGACGCTGCTGCGGTGCCTGCTCACCAACATCGGCCCGAACGTCGCGACCTACGTGCCCAGCGTCTACGCCCTCACCTACATCGAGGACGACCTGGGCATGGCCGCGAGCGTCGGCACCATCGGGCTCCTGATCGCCAACTCCGTCAAGGTGGTCACCCTTCCGCTGGCCGGGGCGCTGTCGGACAGGTGCGGCCGCAAACCGGTCTTCGCGTCGGGGGCCGTGCTGTGCGCCTTCCTCGCGTTCCCCTTCTTCTGGCTGCTCGACACCGGCCATTCCTGGGCGGTGTGGATCGCGATGACCCTGATGCTCACCTTCGCCAACGACCTGATGCTCGGTGCCCAGGCGGCGATGCTCCCCGAGCAGTTCGACACCCATGTGCGGTACACCGGGGTGGCGGTGAGCCGGGAGTTCGCCGCCGCGATCGCGGGCGGCACACTGCCGTTCATCGCGGCCGCCCTGACCGCGCTCACCGGCGGCACGTGGGCCCTGTCCACGCTGATGATCTTCATGTGCGTGCTCTCGCTCATCGGTGTCTCCGGCCTGCGGGACGGCCGGGAGCTGTCCTTCGTAGCGGAAGGCCCCCGGCTGGACAAAACGACCGCCGCCGCGTCCTAGTCGCGCCGGAACTACCCTCGACCCGTGAAGGGAGGACGGTATGGAGCCGTCGGAACTCCGTCGTGCGGTCGCGGCCGGCCGGGCGACCGCCGCGGAGCTGGGCCTTCGGGTCGACGATGCGGTCGTCGTCAACGACTCGGACCGCGTCGTGCTGCGCCTGCTCCCGTGCGACGTCCTGGCGCGGGTCGCGCCTTCGGGGCAGCTGGCCGACTCCGAGATCGAAGTGGCGGCCGCCCGCAGTCTCGCCGACGCCGGCGCTCCGGTGGCGGAGCTCGAACCCCGCGTCGACCCGCGGGTGTACGTACGCGACGGCTTCGCCGTCTCACTGTGGAGCTACTACGAACCCGCGGGACCGGAGATCACGCCGGCCGACTACGCGGACGTGCTCATGCGGCACCACGCCGCCCTGCGCCGGATCGTTCTGGACGCGCCGCACTTCACCGATCGGGTCGCCGGGGCGCTGCGGGAGGTGAACGACCCGGAACGCTCTCCCGAGCTGCCCGATGCCGACCGGGAGTTCCTCCGCGACACCCTCGGCGGCCTCGGTGCCGCGATCGGCACCGGGAGCGCGGGCGACCAGCTGCTGCATGGCGAGCCGCATCCGGGCAACCTCCTCAGCACGAGGAGGGGGCCGCTCTTCGTCGACCTCGCCACCTGCTGCCGGGGGCCGGTCGAGTTCGACCTCGCCCATGCGCCGGAGGACGTGGCACAGCACTATGCGGGAGCCGACCACCGACGGCTTCAGCAGTGCCGCGCCCTCGGCTGGGCGATCTTCTCGGCCTGGCGCTGGCGCCGGGACGACCGCATGCCCGACCGGGCCCGCGGGAGGGTGGCGGGGCTCGCACAGGTACGTGCCGCACTCGGTCGGGACCGGTGAGGGTCTACCGGCCGCTCCCGTTGCCGGTCGCCGCGGCGCCTTCACCGGTGTCCGGGTCCGGGTCCGTACCGCCGTGCCGGGCGAGGCCGCGCACCGACGCCTCCAGGTCCTTGATCCGGTCGGCGAGGGCCGGCCCGCTCAGGTTCGCCCCCTCCCGCAGCAGCGACTCGACCTGCATCAGCCGCCAGGTGACGTCGCTGAGCCGTTCTCCGAACCCCGTGGCGCCGTCCTGGTCGGTGATCAGCAGCCGCTGCAACTGCTCCGCCTGCACGGCGAGTTGCCGGTTCTTGCGGTGCAGCTCCAGGAAGACGTTGACCTTGGTGCGCAGTATCCAGGGCTCGATGGGCTTGGACAGGAAGTCGGCGGCGCCCACGGCGTAGCCGCGGTAGGCGTAGTCGGGGTCGATGCCGTGGCCGGTGAGCAGGATGATCGGGACGTCCTTGGTCTGGTCGAGGCGTTTCATGTTCGCGGCGGTCTCGAAGCCGTCCATCCCCGGCATCAGGATGTCGAGCAGGACGACGGCGAACTGCTGGCGCAGCATCGCCTTCAGTGCCTCCTCGCCGGAGTGGGCGACGACCACGCGCTGGCCGAGCGGACCGAGCACCGCCGTCAGCGCGACCAGGTTCTCCTCCATGTCGTCGACGATGAGGATGCCGGCCGGGTCCGGAACGGGCGGTGGCGTCGGGGTGGCGGGGGTCGTCATGCGGCCCGCCCGGGTGCCGTCGGGTCGTCGCCGCGCGAATCGTCGCCGTGCGAGTCGCCACGGTGCGAGTCGTCGCGGCGGGCTCCGAGGTCCGTGACCGCGGTGTCCGCGGCCCGGGTGTCCCCGGTCCCGGAGTCCGCGGGGCCGCCTTCCCCGGCCGGGTGGCCGCCGACCTCCCGGTCGTGCGAGTCGAGTTGCTCGTAGATCGCCGCCAGCAGCCGGTCGACGTTGACCGGCTTCGGCACGTAGCCGTCGGCACCGGCCTCGATGGCCTTCTCCCGGTCGCCCGGCATGGCCTTGGCGGTCAGGGCGATGACCGGCACGGCGGCCAGGCGCGGTGTGGCGCGGATGGTCCGGATCACCTCGTAGCCGTCGATCTCCGGCATCATGATGTCCATCAGCACCAGCGAGATCTCCGGGGAGCGGTCCAGGACGTCGAGGCCCTCGCGGCCGTTCTCGGCGTACTTCACGGAGATCCCGACCCGGCCCAGCATGTGCGTCAGGGCGAACACGTTGCGGATGTCGTCGTCCACGATGAGGACGTGCCGGCCGGTCAGCACCTGCCCGGGCCGGCCGCTGAGCCACTGCCGCAGCCGGGTCGTCTCCGGCCAGGTGTCCGCCCGTTCCCTCTCCGACGGGCCCGCCGCACCCGCCGCTTCCGGACCCGG
>NZ_JACBXC010000170.1 GCF_013870535.1 Streptomyces phytophilus
CCGTGGTGGTGGCTGCGCCCGGACTCGCCGGTGCACCGCGAGGCGCGGCGGCAGGCGGTCCGGGAGGCGGTGACGCGCGCCCGCGAGTACGCCGAGGCGCTGGGCGCGGAGCTGACGGCGGTGCTGGAGATCGCCGACGAGGGCACGGAGCGCCCCGAGATGTGGATGGCGGCGGAGGCGACCCGCGGCTTCGGCGGCGCCGCGGTACCCGGCGGGGAGGCGCCCCCCGCGCTCGACCTCGAACCTCAGCGGCAGACTGTCTACGCACGAGTGAACGCAAGGTTCATCATGACCCGTCCGCAACTCTGATTGCGCTCATCAGAGCAGCGGCCCGCACGTTTTATTAGTTGTCAGCTCGATCTCAATAGACCTTCGCTCAAATGTCGTTGGGGAATGGCCGATAACCGGTTCCCTACCTGTCGGTAAGTCATAGAGTCGAATGTATGCGCCGAGCGAAGATTGTCTGCACCCTGGGTCCAGCGACCGACACATACGACCAGATCAAGGGCTTGGTCGAGGCCGGAATGGACGTCGCCAGGTTCAATCTCAGCCATGGCACTTACGCTGAGCACGAGGAGCGTTACGCACGGGTGCGCAAGGCCGCGGACGAAACGGGGCGCAGCGTCGGCGTGCTCGCCGATCTTCAGGGCCCGAAGATCCGGCTGGGCACCTTCCGCGAAGGTCCTGTATTTCTCGAACGGGGCGATGAATTCACGATCAGCGTCGACCCGGTCGAAGGCGACCGCCAGTGCTGCGGTACGACGTACGACGGGCTGGCCGCCGACGTCGGGCGGGGCGAGCGGATCCTCGTCGACGACGGCCGCGTCACGCTGGAGGTGACCGCCGTGGACGGGCCCCGGGTCCGCACCATGGTCATCGAGGGCGGCATGGTCTCCGACCACAAGGGCCTCAACCTGCCCGGCGTCGCCGTCTCCGTCCCCGCGCTCTCCGCGAAGGACCGCGACGACCTGCGCTGGGCGCTGCGCACGGGCGCGGACATCATCGCGCTGTCCTTCGTCCGCTCCGGGCAGGACGTCCGCGACGTCCACCGGATCATGGACGAGGAGGGCCGGCGGGTCCCGGTGATCGCCAAGGTGGAGAAGCCGCAGGCGGTCGAGAACCTGGAGGGCATCGTCGACGCCTTCGACGGGATCATGGTGGCCCGCGGCGACCTCGGCGTGGAAATGCCGCTGGAGCAGGTGCCGATGGTGCAGAAGCGGGCGGTCAAGCTCGCCAAGCGGAACGCCAAGCCGGTCATCGTCGCCACGCAGATGCTCGACTCGATGATCGAGGCGTCCCGGCCGACCCGCGCCGAGGCGTCCGACGTCGCCAACGCGGTGATGGACGGCACGGACGCGGTGATGCTCTCCGGCGAGACGAGCGTCGGCAAGTACCCGATCCAGACGGTGCGGACGATGGGCCGGATCGTCACGGCGGCGGAGGAGGAGATGCTCGCCAAGGGCCTGCCGCCGCTGACCGAGCGCAACAAGCCCCGCACCCAGGGCGGCGCGGTGGCGCGCGCGGCGGCGGACATCGGCGACTTCCTCGGGGCGCGCTACCTGGTGGCGTTCACGCAGTCCGGCGACACCGTACGGCGGCTCTCGCGCTACCGCTCGCCGATCCCGGTGCTGGCGTTCACCCCGGACCCGGCGACGCGCAGCCAGCTCAACCTGACGTGGGGCGTGGAGACGTTCCTCGGCCCGATGGTGCAGACGACGGACGAGATGGTCGCGCAGGTCGACGAGCAGCTGCTGAAGATCGGCCGCTGCCGCAGGGGCGACGTGGTCGTGATCACCGCCGGCAGCCCGCCGGGCATCCCCGGCTCGACGAACCTCGTCCGCGTCCACCACATCGGCGAGGACGACCCGGCGAGCTGAGTGGCGCCAAGGGCGCCCAGGGCCGGAACGGGGCGGGGCGGGCGAGAAACGAGGCGGCTCCGGGCGCCGCCTCGCGTGCGTGCGCAACACTGCGCCCAGCCGCGGCTGCTCGCCGTACGCGACACGATCCGCATCCGCCGTACGGAAACCCGCTGATTCCCCTCCCGACGTGCCGAGCAACGCCCGGCACCGGCCGGCCGAGCGGGGCCCGCGCATGCTCCCGCGCTCTTCGGCCGAGCGGTGAGTCCCACTTCTCCGGCCCCGCCGGGGAGCAGCGGACCGCGCCGCTCCCTGCCCGCGCCGGCCGGGCGGCGTCAGTGGGCCGCCGACTCCCAGTCGTCGCCCACGCCCACCGCGACGTCCAGCGGCGCCCGCAGGGTGACCGCGCCGGCCATCTCGCGCCGCACCAGCTCCTCCACCCGCTCGCGCTCGCCCGGGGCGACCTCCAGCACGATTTCGTCGTGCACCTGGAGCAGCAGCCGCGTCTCCAGCGACGCCGCCGTCAGCGCCCGGTCCACCCGCAGCATCGCGAGCTTCACGATGTCCGCCGCGGTGCCCTGGATCGGCGCGTTGAGCGCCATCCGCTCGGCCATCTCGCGCCGCTGGCGGTTGTCGCTGTTGAGGTCGGGCAGATACCGGCGGCGGCCGAACATCGTCTCCGTGTAGCCCGTCGCCCGGGCCTCGTCGACGACGTGGCGCAGATAGTCCCGTACGCCGCCGAAGCGCTCGAAGTAGTTCTCCATCAGCTTGTGGGCCTCGGCCGCCTCGATGCCCAGCTGCTGCGAGAGGCCGAACGCGGACAGCCCGTAGGCCAGCCCGTACGACATCGCCTTGATCTTCCGCCGCATCTCGGCGTCGACCTCGGTGCGCGGCACCGCGAACACCTGCGAGGCGACGGTGTCGTGCAGGTCCTCGCCGGAGGCGAACGCCTCGATCAGGCCATCGTCCTCCGACAGATGAGCCATCACGCGCAGCTCGATCTGGCTGTAGTCGGCGGTCAGCAGCGACTCGTACCCCTCGCCGACGACGAAGCCGCGGCGGATCGCGCGGCCCTCGTCCGTACGGATGGGCACGTTCTGCAGGTTCGGATCGGTGGACGACAGCCGGCCGGTGGCGGCGACCGTCTGGCTGAACGTGGTGTGGATCCGGCCGTCCGCGGCGATCGTCTTGATCAGCCCCTCGACCGTGGAGCGCAGCCGGGCCTGCTCGCGGTGGCGCAGCATGATGACCGGGAGTTCGTGGTCGGTCCGGGTGGCGAGCCAGGCCAGCGCGTCGGCGTCCGTGGTGTAGCCCGTCTTGGTCTTCTTGGTCTTCGGCAGGCCCAGCTCGCCGAAGAAGACCTCCTGCAACTGCTTGGGCGAGCCGAGGTTGAACTCGTGCCCCACCGCGTCGTGCGCCTCCCGGACGGCCTGCTGCACCGCGCCGGCGAACTGCTCCTCCATGGCCTCCAGATGGGCCCGGTCGACGGCGACGCCGGCCCGCTCCATCCCCGCCAGCACCGCCGAGACCGGCAGCTCCATGTCGCGCAGCAGCTCCGCCGCGCCGACCTGCGCCAGCTTCTCCGACAGCGCCTCGCCGAGGTCCAGGACCGTACGGGCCGTACGCATCAGCGCGTCCCGCTCGGCCGCCTCCTGGTCGCCCTCCTCGCCGTCGAGGCCCAGCTCCAGCTGCCCGTCGGCCGCCGGGGGCTCCAACTCGCGGCCCAGATAGGCGATCGACAGCGCGTCGAGGGCGAACGTCCGCCGCCCGGGGGTGACCAGATAGGCGGCCAGGGCCGTGTCCATCGCCACGCCCTCGACGCGCCAGCCGTGCTCGGCGAGGACGCGCATGGCGCTCTTCGCGTCGTGCACCGTCTTGGGGCTGCCGGCGTCCGCGAGCCAGCCCGCGAACGCCTGCTCGTCCGCGGCGTCCAGCCGGGCCGGGTCGAACCATGCGGCCGCCCCCTCCGCGGTGGCCAGCGCCACTTCGGAGACGCTGCCCGCGCCGAGCTGCCAGGTGCCGACGGTGGCCATGCCGAGCGGCCCGGAGCCGTGCTCGGCGAGCCACGGCGCCAGCTCGCCCGTCTCCAGCACCCGGCCGTCGACCTGCACCCCCGGCTCGGGCTCGGCCTCCACCTCGGCGGCGCCCGGGTCGGCGTTGAACAGCCGCTCGCGGAAGTTGGGGTTGCGGAACTCCAGTGCGTCCATGACGACCTGGAGCGACGTCCGGTCGTACGGCCTGCGCTCCAGGCCCTCCGGCCCGGTCGACAGCTCGACGGCGCGGTCCAGCTCGGTGAGCCGGCGGTTGAGCTTGACGGCGTCGAGATGGTCGCGCAGGTTCTGCCCGGCCTTGCCCTTGACCTCCTCGGCCCGCTCGGCCAGCTCCGCGAACGACCCGAACTGCCTGATCCACTTGGCCGCGGTCTTCTCGCCGACGCCCGGGATGCCCGGCAGGTTGTCGGAGGGGTCGCCGCGCAGGGCGGCGAAGTCCGGGTACTGCGCGGGCGTCAGGCCGTAGCGCTCCTCGACCTTCGCCGGCGTGAAGCGGGTCAGCTCGGAGACGCCCTTGGTGGGGTACAGCACCGTCACGTGGTCGGAGACGAGCTGGAAGGAGTCCCGGTCGCCGGTGACGATCAGCACCTCGAACCCGGCGGCCTCCGCCTGCGTGGCCAGCGTGGCGATCACGTCGTCCGCCTCGAAGCCCTCGACGGCGAAGCGCGGCACGTTCATCGCGTCCAGCAGCTCGCCGATCAGCTCGACCTGGCCCTTGAAGTCGTCGGGCGTCGAGGAGCGGTTCGCCTTGTACTCCGCGAACTCCGCGGAGCGCCACGTCTTCCGCGAGACGTCGAAGGCGACGGCCAGGTGCGTCGGCGCCTCGTCACGCAACGTGTTCGACAGCATCGACGTGAAGCCGTAGATCGCATTGGTGACCTGCCCGCTGACGGTGGAGAAGTTCTCCGCGGGTAGCGCGAAGAACGCCCTGTATGCCAGGGAATGTCCGTCAAGCAGCATCAGGCGGGGGCGCTGGGTCTTCGATGCGTTCTCAGCCACGGCCCCGATCCTGCCATGCCGCACTGACAGCGGAGCCCGTGACGGTGCGGCATGGCAGGATCGGTCCCGTACGCCCAACCCCAGAAAGGGTGACCGCCATGGCCGGCAAACCGCCCGTCGGCGACCCCGTACAGGACGCCCCGGAGGTCACCCCTCCGCAGGAGTCCGCCGTCGGCGCCGCCGCCATCGCGCACGCGCTGCGCACCGGACAGGAGCAGATGGGCGTACGGCGCACGGCCCGCACCCTGCTGCGCGTCAACCAGCGCGACGGCTTCGACTGCCCCGGCTGCGCCTGGCCCGACCCGGACAAGCCGCACACCTTCGAGTTCTGCGAGAACGGCGCCAAGGCGGTCGCCGAGGAGGCGACGCTGCGCCGCGTCACCCCCGGGTTCTTCGCCGCGCACCCCGTCGCCGACCTCGCCGGCCGCAGCGGCTACTGGCTGGGCCAGCAGGGCCGGCTCACCCACCCCGTGTACCTGGCGGAGGGCGCCGAGGCGTACGAGCAGGTCTCCTGGGAGCGGGCGTTCGCGATCGTCGCCGAGGAGCTGACCGCCCTCGACTCGCCCGACGAGGCGGTCTTCTACACCTCGGGGCGCACCGGCAACGAGGCCGCGTTCCTCTACCAGCTCTTCGCCCGCGAGTTCGGCACCAACAACCTGCCGGACTGCTCCAACCTGTGCCACGAGTCGTCCGGCTCCGCGCTCACCGAGACCCTCGGCGTCGGCAAGGGCAGCGTCCTGCTCGACGACCTCCACCAGGCCGACCTGATCATCGTCGCCGGGCAGAACCCGGGCACCAACCACCCGCGCATGCTCACCGCGCTGGAGCACGCGAAGGACAACGGCGCCCGCATCATCACCGTCAACCCGCTGCCCGAGCCCGGCATGGTCCGGTTCAAGAACCCCCAGACGGTACGCGGCCTCGCGCGCGGCGGCACCCCGCTGACCGATCTGTTCCTCCAGGTCCGCGTCGGCGGCGACCAGGCGCTCTTCCGCGCCCTGGCCCGGCGCGTCCTCGCCGCGCACGACTCCGGCGCGAAGGCCGTCGACGAGGAGTTCGTCGCGGAGCACACCCACGGCTACGAGGAGTACGCGGCCACCGCCCGCGGCTACGCCGACGCCGACGCGGAACGCGCCACCGGGCTGGCCGCCGCCGACATCGACCGCGCCGCGGAACTGGTGCTCGCCGCCGACAGGATCGTCGTCTGCTGGGCGATGGGCCTCACCCAGCACAAGCACGCCGTGTCGACCATCAAGGAGATCGTCAACTTCCTGCTCCTCGGCGGCCACGTCGGCCGCCCCGGCGCAGGCGTCTGCCCCGTGCGCGGCCACAGCAACGTCCAGGGCGACCGCACCATGGGCATCTTCGAGCGGCCGGCGCCCGCCTTCCTGGACGCCCTCCAGCGGGAGTTCGGCTTCGCCCCGCCCCGCGACCACGGCTACGACGTCGTACGCGCCATCCGCGCGCTGCGCGACGGCGACGCCAAGGTCTTCTTCGCCGTCGGCGGCAACTTCGTCGCCGCCTCGCCCGACACCGAGGTCACCGAGGCCGCGATGCGCCGCGCCCGGCTGACGGTGCACGTGTCGACCAAGCTCAACCGCAGCCACGTCGTCACCGGCGCCCGCGCGCTCATCCTGCCCACCCTGGGCCGCACGGAGCGCGACCGGCAGCCCGGCCCGGACGGCCGCGGCCACGAGCAGTTCGTGACCGTCGAGGACTCCATGGGCGTCGTGCACGCCTCCCGCGGCCGGCTCGCCCCCGCGAGCGACGCGCTGCTGTCGGAGGTCGCGATCGTCTGCCGGCTGGCCCGCGCGGTGCTGGGCCCGGACAGCGCCACGCCCTGGGAGGAGTTCAGCGGCGACTACCGGCGCATCCGCGACCGCATCGCGCGCGTGGTGCCCGGCTTCGAGGACTTCGACGCCCGCGTCCGCCGCCCCGGCGGCTTCACCCTCCCGCACGCCCCGCGCGACGAGCGCCGCTTCCCCACGAGCACCGGCAAGGCCAACTTCACCGCGAGCCCGGTGACGTACCCCGAGGTGCCCGAGGGGCGGCTGCTGCTGCAGACGCTGCGCAGCCACGACCAGTACAACACCACGATCTACGGCCTGGACGACCGCTACCGCGGCGTGCGCGGCGGCAGGCGCGTCGTCCTCGTGCACCCCGACGACGCCGCGGACCTCGGCCTCGCCGACGGGGCGTACGCGGACATCGTCGGCGAGTGGCGCGACGGCGTCGACCGGCGCGCGGACGGCTTCCGCGTCGTGCACTACCCGACGGCCCGGGGCTGCGCGGCCGCGTACTACCCCGAGACCAACGTGCTGGTGCCGCTGGACTCCACCGCGGACACGAGCAACACCCCCACGAGCAAGTCCCTGGTGGTCAGGCTGGAGCCGGCCGCGTCTACGGTGGAGCCCGACACGACGGTGTAGAGGACGGAGCCGGGCACGCATGGGCGAGCACACGACGAAGTTTCCCCAGGAGATCCTCGACGAGTTCGCCGGCGTCGGCGTCGACCTGGAGAAGCTGTTCTCCGCCGGCGCCCTCGGGCAGCGCATGGGCCTGAAGGTGCTGGAGGCGGCGCCCGACCGGGTCGTGGGCACGCTTCCGGTGGAGGGCAACACGCAGCCGTACGGGCTGCTGCACGGCGGCGCCTCCGCGGTGCTCGCCGAGACCCTGGGCTCCGTGGGCGCGATGCTGCACGGCGGCCCGGCGAAGGTCGCGGTCGGCGTCGACCTCAACTGCACCCACCACCGGGGCCTGCGCTCCGGCGTGGTCACCGGCGTGGCCACGCCGCTGCACCGCGGCCGGTCCACCGCGACGTACGAGGTCGTCGTCAGCGACGAGGAGGGCCGCCGG
>NZ_JACBXC010001700.1 GCF_013870535.1 Streptomyces phytophilus
CGCACGGCGGCGCCGACCCGGGGGGAGGGCCGAACGGCTTCCAGATCAACAAGACCGCCGCCGCCCTCGGCATCGATCCGGCCGACATCGGCGAGCGCTGGCGCCTGGTCGTACGGGCCGGGAGCGGCCCCCGCACGGTGCTCACCAGGGCGGAGCTGCTGGCGCTGCCGCAGCACACGGCGGCGCTGCCGATCGCGTGCGTCGAGGGGTGGTCGACGGACGACCAGCTGTGGCGCGGGGTGCGGCTCGTCGACCTGGCGGCGCTGGTGGGCGCGGGGGAGGGGGACGGGGTGTTCGCGGAGTCGGTGCAGCGGAGTGGGGCGTTCCGCGCGGCGTCGCTGCGGGCCAACCAGGTACGCGATCCGCGGTCGTTGCTGGCCCTCCACGTCAACGGCGCGGCGCTGTCCCGGGACCACGGGTACCCGGCGCGGATCATCGTCCCGGCGAACCCCGGGGTGCACAACACGAAGTGGGTCACCAGGCTGACGTTCGGAGAGCTGCCGTGAGCCCGGAGAGCCCGCGGCGCGAGGCGGGCGAAGCAGGCGGGCCGGGCGGGCCGAGCGGGCCGAGCGGAGTGGGCGGAGTGGGCGGGGCGGGTACGGAACGGGCCGTCCCCCGGTCCGTACGCCGCCTGCTCGCGCCCGGTCCCCTCCCCACCCTCGCCCTCCTCCTCGCCTCCTTCGCGCTCACCGGCTACGCCGGTGTCCGCCTCTTCGACAAGGACCCGCTCGGCGTCGCCCTGTGGCTGGCGGGTGCGGCGGTGCTGCACGACCTGGCGCTGGTGCCGCTGTACTCGCTCGCCGACCGGGGCGTCCAGCGCGTACTGGGCCCGCGGCTGGTGAACTACGTGCGCTTCCCCGCCGTCGTCTCCGGGCTGCTGCTGCTCGTCTACTTCCCGCTCATCACCCGCCAGGTGGGCCGCTACGAGCGCGTCACCGCCCTGCCCGCCGACGCCTACCTCCACCGCTGGCTGCTGCTCACCGCCGCGCTGTTCGCGGCGTCCGCTCTGGTGCTCGCAGTGCGGCGAACCGCCGCCCGCCCGCGGTCCAGCGGT
>NZ_JACBXC010001701.1 GCF_013870535.1 Streptomyces phytophilus
CAGGTCCCGCTGCGCCTCGAAGCCGCGGGTCAGCGCCCGGTACTGGTCGGCGGCAATGGCCGCGGAGACCACCTTGGAGATGGCGATGAACGGCGTCGTCCGCGGCACCTCCAGCAGCGGCACCCCCGCCTCCCGGGAGGCGGCGAGCAGCGCCTCCGGCGCCGTCTCGTAGTTCACGCCGACCCCGAAGCCCACCCCGACCACGCCGGCGTCCGCGAGCCGCCGCATGTAGCGGCGCACGGCGTCGGCGTCCTCGACGTCGAGCTTGAGCGCCGTGGTCAGGATCAGCTCGCCGCCTTCGAGGTACGGCACGGGGTCGATCAGCTCGCTGGTCTGCGCCCAGCGCACGGCCACGGCCAGGTCGTCGGCGCCGGTGAGGACGGAGAGTTTGAGGGTGGGATGGCGGACGAGGGAGGCGAGCGTGGGCATGGCACCTTCTGGCTGGTGCGGCGGCCGGGGCCGCCGTGCTGTTCGTGACTGTCTGCGCGACCGCCTCGGCCCGGGCCGGTTCGTACGCGACCGACCCCGACCGCCCCCGTCCGACCCCGGCGGGCCGAGGTGCCCGCGCGCGATCCGACGATCCACACCGCCCTCCGACCGTCGCGGAGGTCTCCGACCGCTTTCGGACTGCCGCTCTGTCTTACGCCGCTCCGTATGAACGGCTCTCGCCATTGTGCCTCAGCGGTGCAAGTCGACGAGCACCGGAGGCGTCCGCTCACCGCCCACGGTGGTCACGGAGAGCACCGCGTGCCCGGGCGGCAGCGTGTTCGCCAGCTCCGAGGCCGACCAGCGCTCCCGCTCCACGGTGCGCACCGTCACCGAACGGCTCGTGGCTTTCGTACCCGTGAACACCTGCCGTACCCATCGCACCAGCCGCCGGATCAGCCCGCCGGAGACCTTCGGGACATGCGTGACGTCCTCCGCCTCGACCCACTCCGCGCCCCACGCCTCCGCGAAGTGCCGGCCGTCCCAGGTGCTGACGCCGGTCAGCACCATCCGGCAGCCGACCGCCGCCAGCAGCGGGCCGCGCACCGGCTCCGCCACGTCGGCCATG
>NZ_JACBXC010001702.1 GCF_013870535.1 Streptomyces phytophilus
CCGCGGCGGGGCAGCCGGCCCCCGGCGAGATACCAGCCGTGCACCGTGACGCCGATCCACCACGCCAGCACGACGGCCTGGAACCACGCGTTCCGTCCGGCCGTCGCCAGCAGGACGACGAGCACGAACGACACACCCGCGGCACCGACCGCGATCCGGGGCCGGCGGAGCATCCCGTAACCGATGCCCAGCAGCGAGGCGTTGGCCAGTCCGACGGCGTACGGGTCGCGGGGCCTCACGGGCACGGGCGCCAGCTCGTACACCGGGCGGTCGGGGCCGAACGAGAGTATGTCGGGCTCGGTGGGCTGGTGCTCTGCGCCGCCGGGCAGACCGGGCTCGGTGGGCTGCCCGGGTGCTGCGGGCTGCCCTGACTCTGCGGGCTGCCCGCGTTCGGACGGCGGCTCGCTGGGCTTCGGAGGAAACGCTTCCATCGTGATCCCTTTCTCGGGCGAGCCACCGGCGGCCGTCTCCATCCTTGGCCACCCGAGCCGGGAGGGGTCCCGGGAATACCCGCCCCCCGGCGGGTACTTCGGCCGCCAGAAGGATCGTGGCCCATCGCGGCCCCGCCGAACAGGCAGTTGCCGGCCTTGCCGCACGAGCCGGGAGCGCGACCGGCGCCGCGCGCCCCCAGCCCCTGTCTGACAAATCCCGCCTGCGTCGCGACGCCTGGCACGCACGCTCGCCGCGTTGTCGGGATCGACCGAATAGGCCCACTATGCGGTCGACCCTCCGCCTTGCGATCGCACGCACCAGACGCCGCGACACCCGCCCAGAGGGCGGACGGCGCTATTTGTCAGACAGGGCCTGGCGGGCGGGGCGCGCCGTACCCGCTACTGCGCCGTCAGCGCCTCCACGAGACCGTCCATCCCGTCGAAGTACCAGTCGAACTCGTCCGTCTCGGCCGGCGGGTCGCCCACCGGGCGCGGGACGTACGCCGTCCGCAGGCCGTTCTCCCGCGCCGCCCGTAGGTCCCAGGCGTGGGCGGCGACCATCAGCACACGCTCGGGCGGGCAGTCGGCGGCCTCGGCGGCGAGCCGGTAGACCTCCGGCGCC
>NZ_JACBXC010001703.1 GCF_013870535.1 Streptomyces phytophilus
GCGGCGGCGGTGGAGGTGACGAAGATCCGGGACCTCACCGGGCCCGGTCTCACCACCGCGTACCGGATGGAGGCCACCGACCTGGGCATCCCCGTGCGCACCCCGGACGGCCGGATGCTCTTCGTCTTCGGCGACACCTTCGAGGAGGCGCGCGTCGGCGGCGGCTGGTGGCGCTCGCCCGTCGCGCTGTACTCCACCACGACGGACCTCGACGCCGGCGTGACCTGGTCAGGCGCGGTGGGCGGGGCGGCGGCGCAGCAGCTGTGGGCGTACGAGCACGACAACCCCGTCTTCTCCACCGTCCTGCCGTCCGACGTGATCACCATCGGCTCGACGATGTATCTGCACGCCATGGTCAACAAGGGCCTCGGCAACGTCGTCTGGACGGAGATCTGGCGCTCCGACGACAACGGCGCCACCTGGGTGCACACCGGCGCGAAGTTCGCCCCCGACCTGCACGGCGGGCTCTTCCAACTGCTCACCTGGGGAGAGGGGAACGACGGCTTCGTCTACGTCTTCTCCACGGAGTTCACCCGCAGCAAGCCGATGATCCTGCAGCGGGTGCCGTCGGCCCGGATCGCCGACCCCGGCGCGTACGAGCCGTGGGGCTACCGCAACGGCGCCTGGGCCTGGGGCAATCCGCCGACGCCGGTGCTGGAGGGGCGGTTCGGCGAGATGTGCCTGCGGCCGATGGCGGGCAAGTGGATCCTCACGTGGTTCAACGAGGCCGACTACCGCATCGACGGCATCCTCATGGACACCCCCACCTCGAACCTCTACGAGGCGCACCGGCAGACGCTGGTGTGGGGCGGGCAGTGGGGGCAGGAGGACGACTCGCACGTGGCGCAGCTGTACGGCGGGTACGTGATCCCGGGGTCGACGCCGGACAACCTGCATCTGGCGGTGAGCCAGTGGAACACGGCCGCGGGCTGGCCGTACCGCGTCATGCAGCACCGGGTGCGGGGGTTCGTGTAGGTCCGTCCACGTCGCCGGCTTCCCCGTACGCCTGCGGCTACCGCTGCGGACCTGCCCGGCCGGTGACCACCGTCGC
>NZ_JACBXC010001704.1 GCF_013870535.1 Streptomyces phytophilus
CCCGGAGCGGTCCAGGCTCTGGATCCGTACCGGCAGCCCGGCGAAGGCGTCGCGCGCGTTGGCCTCGACCGCTTTGCCCGCCGCCGCGCGGTCCCCGCCCGACAGGTACGGGACCTCCAGGGTCAGCGCCGCGTCGGCCGCCGCGTCACCCGCCAGCGTGCGGCGCAGCGCGGCGTCGCCGACGGTGCCGGAGAAGGCGGCGAGCGTGGCCAGTACGGCGGTGGTGAGCAGAACGGCGAGGAGGGCAGCGGCGAGGAGCAGCCGGTGGGCGCGTGCCCGCAGCAGAACGAACCCCGTCACGCATCCCCCTGACACCACCGTCGAATTGTCTGGATGCTGTCAGAGTGCAATCGCACGCGGTAGCGAGTGGAGGCGGAAATTGACCTGATCGTGACCGGCCCCAACCCGCGGGTACGGAACGGAATCCGCCGGTCAGCCGGGGGTGTTGACCATCGACGCCGCCGCGTACACGAGGTAGTCCCAGAGCTGCTTCTCCTGCGCCGGGGGCAGCTCCAACCCGTCCACCGCCGTGCGCATGTGGCGCAGCCAGGCGTCGTGCGCCGCGCGGTCCACCGCGAACGGCGCGTGCCGCATGCGCAGCCGCGGGTGGCCGCGCGCCTCGCTGTACGTGCGCGGCCCGCCCCAGTACTGCATGAGGAACAGCCGCAGCCGCTCCTCCGCCGGGCCGAGGTCCTCCTCGGGGTACATCGGGCGCAGCAGCGGATCCGCCGCCACGCCCTCGTAGAACCGGTGGACGAGGCGGCGGAACGTCTCCTCGCCGCCCACCTGCTCGTAGAACGTCCCTGGCGGCGGCGGTCCCACTGGAATATCTGTCATCGCCTCCATCGTCTCATCCCGCCCGGCCGAGACCGGAAGTCGTAGGACCCGGGGGACTCCAGCGCGGCCTGGGTGGGCGAAAGTCGGCCCCTGTGGGCGTTTTAGACCGGTTTGGGAAGGGGGTTCCCGCGTGTTTGTCTCCCCGGCGCGCGTTCCGGGTAGGTGCGGGCGTCCACGATCCGTGCAGGCCCGCCACCGGCACCCGTGCCCGGC
>NZ_JACBXC010001705.1 GCF_013870535.1 Streptomyces phytophilus
GCGGTTCCACACGGTCACCTCGACGCCGCCGCGAAGCAGCGAGCGCGCCATGCCCGCGCCCATCACTCCCGTTCCCAGTACTGCTGCTCTCACCCTGCGGACTCCTCTGTCGTAGCTCGGCAGCGCGGCGCCGCATCCGGCGCGCGGGTCACAACTCCTCGTGCACGTCCGGGTCGCCGCCCACGCGCCGCTGCTCACGGCCCGCGACCGAGGCCATCTCGGCGGCCGACAGCTCGAAGCCGAAGACGTCGAGGTTCTCGCGCTGCCGTACGGGATCCGCGGACTTGGGGATGGGCACGGCGTCGAGCTGCGTGTGCCAGCGCAGCACCGCCTGGGCGGGGGTCACGCCGTGCGCCTCGGCCACCCGGGCGATCGCCGGGTCGGCCAGCACGTCGGTGCCGCGGCCCAGCGGGCTCCAGCTCTGCGTGGCGATGCCCTTCCCGGCGTGGTACGAGCGCAGCTCCTCCTGCGGGAAGTGGGGGTGCAGCTCGATCTGGTTGACCGCGGGCAGCACGCCCGTCTCCCGCTCCAGCCGGTCCAGTTGGGCGACGGTGAAGTTGGAGACGCCGATGGAGCGCACGAGGTCCTCCTCGCGCAGCCTGATCATCGCGCGCCAGGAGTCGGTGTACAGGTCCACGCGCGGCAGCGGCCAGTGGATCAGGTACAGGTCGACGTAGCCCACGCCCAGCCGCTTGCGGGACTCCTCGAAGGAGGCGAGCGTCTGCTCGTAGCCGTGGTGGCGGCCGGGGAGCTTGGTGGTGACGACGACGTCCTGGCGCGGCACGCCGCTGCGGACGATGCCGCGGCCGGTGCCCGTCTCGTTGCCGTAGTTGAGCGCGGTGTCGACCAGCCGGTAGCCGGTCTCCAGGGCGGTGGCGACCGCCCGCTCGGCCTGCGCGTCGTCCATCGGATATGTGCCGAGGCCGAGGGCGGGGAGCTTCGTACCGTCGTTGAGCCTGCGGACCGGGACGCTGGTCACACGTGCTCCTTCCCTTTATCGTACGGTGCGTTCAGTATAAGGCGGGGGCCGGAGGCTGCCATGGGCGAAA
>NZ_JACBXC010001706.1 GCF_013870535.1 Streptomyces phytophilus
CCTCAGCGCCGTCCGGCGCCGCCCCTCCTGCGCCGGAAGGGGCGCCGCGCGCGGGGCGTCCGGCCGCCCGAGGCGGTGCGTCCACTTCTCCACCGGGACCCATCTCGCCCGCGGACTCGCGAGCATCTCCAGCGAGAACTCGATCCTCCCCTGGACGACCGGCGCGTCCCATCTCCTGTCGAAGACCACGTGCTTGGTGGAGCTGGAGCGGGCCATCAGGATGAAGGGCGCGGCGTCCCGCGGGTTTGCCCGTGCGAGCCAGTCGAGCCGGTTCGACTCGTGCTCCCGGAACGGCCCGGTGTCGACCTCCGAGCAGCCGTAGAAGACCTCGTGCGCGTCGGGTATCGGCAGGAGGGGGTAGCGGGCGACAATCCGCAGACCGACTACCTTCCCCGCCCGCGCACCGGTGTTGGTGATCGTCGTCTGGCAGTCGACCTGCGGGATGTACCAGGTCTCCCCGTCCCCCTCGAACCGGTAGATCCGGAGCTTCAGCGGCCCCGCGACCGAGAGGGGCCTGAACCTGGCCAGGTGGCTCTGCCAGAGGGTGGCCAGGGATATCGCGAGCGCCAGCTAGGAGAGGGCGGCGAGGATGATCTCGATCTTCAATCGCTCTACCCGGGAGACGGCGAGAGGCGGGCCAGCAGGGGCGGCAGGGCTTCGCCTATGGGCGTGCGGACCACCTCGGCCGCGAGGTGGTCGTACGGGGTGGGCTCGGCGTTGACGACGACCAGCCGGGCTCCCGCGGCCGCCGCGCGGCCCGCGAGGGAGGCCGCCGGCTGGACCTGGAGGCTGCTGCCCACCGCCAGGAAGACGTCCGCCGCCTCGGCCACCGCCACGGCCGTGGCCAGCACCTCCGGATCCAGGTGCTGGCCGAACATCACCGTCGCCGACTTCAGGATCCCGCCGCACTCCCGGCACGGCGGGTCCGGCTCCCCGGCCGCCACCCGGCGCAGCGTCTCCGCCATCGGCCCGCGCCACGGGCAGGCCGTGCACACCGCCGTGCGGGACGAGCCGTGCAGCTCCAGCACCTTGCGGCCGGGCAGCCCCGC
>NZ_JACBXC010001707.1 GCF_013870535.1 Streptomyces phytophilus
TACGACGCGGTCACCCCGTGTCCGCAGCCGATCTCCAGCGCCCTGTCGCCGGGCCGTACGGACAGCGTCCGCGCGGCCCACTCGTGACGGTCCATGCGGGCCGGTATCGGCCACGGCTCAGCGCAGCTGCAGCTCCACGAGCACCGCCCGGTGGTCGGTGCCGGCCAGCTCGGGGAACTCGATGCCCGCCGGGCTCAGCCGGTCGCTCACCAGGACGTGGTCGATCTGGGCGCCGAAGAGCGGCGTCGTCGACGCCGGCCAGGTGGGGGTGCGGGAGCGGCCGAGCAGCATGGCGCTGTCGCGCAGGCCGGTGTCGAGGATGTCGCGGAACGCCTCGTGGTCCTGCGAGGAGTTGAAGTCGCCGCCGAAGACGGTGGGCGCGGAGCCGCGGGCGCCGGCGGCGTCGCGCAGGTACCCCAGCTCCGTACGCCAGGCGTCCATGGACCCGGGCGTCGGCGGCATCGGGTGCACGACCTGCAGCCGCACCCGCTCGCCTCCGATCCGCGCGGTGGCCGCGGGCATCGACAGCGTGCCGCGCACCCCGGGCTCCTCGGTCAGGGGGTACGTGCTGAGGACGGCGGAGCCCTCGGCCGGATCGCCGGCGTCGACGACGCGGTACGGGTACGCGGCCCGCAGCTCCGGGGTGCGCAGGGCGGCGACGCAGCGGGTGTCGCACTCCTGCACCAGGGCGACGTCCGGCTCGTACCTCCGCAGCGCGTCCCGCAGGGCGGGGGTGGCGTCGCCGAACTTGAGGTTGGCGCTCAGGAGGCGGAACTCGGCCTTCGGCGGGGAGGAGGGCGGATCGGCGGCGGACTCGTAGGGCCGTACGAACCAGCCGGTGCCGGCGACCGCGACGAGCGCCCACACGATGCCGGTACGGCTGCGGGCGGCGGCCATGAGGAGCAGCCCGACGCCGCCGGGCACGAGGAGCCAGGGCAGGAAGGCGGCAAGCTGCGGCAGGGGAGTCAGTCCGTCACCGCCGCCGACCCGGAACGCGAGGACGCAGGAGACGACGAGCAGGGGCAGCGCGCCGGCGACCCGGAGGAC
>NZ_JACBXC010001708.1 GCF_013870535.1 Streptomyces phytophilus
CAGGCGCTCCAGCCAGGGCCGGGCGGCGCGCTCGGCGTCGCGGCGGCCGAGGCCGGTCAGGCGAAGCGGGAGGGCGACGTTCTCCACGCAGGTCAGCTCCGGTACGAGCTGGCCGAACTGGAAGACGAAGCCGAACTCCCGGCGGCGCAGGGCGCTGCGCTCGGCGTCGGAGAGCGCGGCGAGGTCGCGGCCCGCGTACGTCACGGTGCCGTCGTCGGCCGGGACGATGCCGGCGAGGCAGTGCAGCAGCGTGGACTTGCCGGAGCCGGAGGGGCCCATGACGGCGACGGTCTCGCCGGCCGCGATGGCGAAGTCCGCGCCGTCGAGCGCGGGGGTGCCGGCGTAGACCTTGCGCAGGGCGGTGGCGGTCAGGATCGGCGCCGGTCCGGTGTCCGCGGCGAAGGGTCCTGTGGGGGGTGTGGTGGTCATGCGCGTACCTCCGCGGCGAGTTTGCCGAGGCGCGCGGCGGTGAGCTCCAGCCACCGCAGGTCGGCCTCAAGGTGGAACAGGGCGTGGTCGCAGATGAGCTGGTCGGCGAGGTCGCCGCCCTTCTTGCGACGGGTCAGCTCGCGCATCAGGCGCAGGTGCTCCGCGCGCTGCACGTCGAGGAGTTCGGCCGCGTCGCGCTCCGTGAGCAGCGCGAGGACGACCTTCGTGTAGAGGGTCGACTGCAGGTACGGCTCCGGCTTCTCCGGCGTCGTGAGCCAGCCGGCGACGTCGGTGACACCGGCGTCGGTGATGGCGTAGCGCTTGCGCTCGGGACCGCCGCCCGGCTCCATGCCGTCGACCTCGACGAGGCCGTGCTTCAGCAGCCGGGACATCGTCGAGTAGACCTGCCCGTAGTGCAGCGGGCGGTCGTGGCCGAAGCGCTCGTCGAAGGCGCGCTTGAGGTCGTAACCGTGTCGGGGGCCCGACTCCAGGAGCCCGAGGAGGGTGTGGCCGATCGTCATGCCGAGGACTCTACACGGTGTGTATACGTGCTGTGTATAGACGGGGTGTGTAGTAGATCGCGGCTGGTGGGAGTGGTGGCGGGGTCGGATGTCC
>NZ_JACBXC010001709.1 GCF_013870535.1 Streptomyces phytophilus
GCCGCGGCCGTCTTCGTACCGCCGATGTCGAGCGCGGCGACGAGTTCCGTCGGCTGGGCGGCGACCATCGTGGCGTCTCCTGGGGGCCGGGGCGGGCGGCGGATGCGGTGCGCGGTCAGTCTGCCCATATCGTGACAACGTTGTCTAGCCCTTATCATCGGGCGCGTGTCCGATCACCTCCCCGGCCCGCAGCGGCCCCGCTACGGCACCCGCCCGACGATGAAGGACGTCGCCGCCCGCGCGGGCGTCGGCCTCAAGACCGTCTCGCGGGTGGTCAACGGCGAGCCCGGCGTCACCCAGGAGACCGAGCGGCGGGTGCGCGAGGCCATCGAGGCGCTCGGCTTCCGCCGCAACGACAGCGCCCGCATCCTGCGCAAGGGCCGCACCGCCACCGTCGGGCTGGTGCTGGAGGACTTGGCCGACCCGTTCTACGCGCCGCTGAGCGGAGCCGTCGAGGACGTCGCCCGCGCGCACGGCTCGCTGCTCATCCACGGCTCCAGCGGCGAGGACCCCGCGCGCGAGGAGGAGTTGGTGCTCGCGCTGTGCGCGCGCCGCGTGGACGGGCTCGTGGTCGTGCCGGCGAGCAGCGACCACCGCTACCTGGAACCGGAGCTGGCCGCGGGCGTGGCCGCCGTCTTCGTCGACCGGCCGCCGGGGCGGATCAGCGCCGACACCGTGCTGTCCGACAACTACGGCGGCGCCCGCGGGGCCATCGAGCACCTCGTCGGGTACGGGCACCGCCGTATCGGCTTCATCGGCGACCAGCCCGGCATCCACACCGCCGCCGAACGGCTGCGCGGCTACCGGGAGGCGATGGCGGACGCCGGGCTGCCGGTGGCCGCGACGTGGACCTCGCTCGGCAGCACGGAGCCGGCGCGGGTGGCGGCCGAGACCGTACGGATGACGTCGGGGCCGGATCCGGTGACCGCCCTGTTCACCGGCAACAACCGCGTCACCGTCACCGCCGTGCGGACGCTGGCGGCCGGCGGCCGGGCGGCCGCGCTCGTCGGCTTCGACGACTTCGAGATGGCCGACCTGCTCTCC
>NZ_JACBXC010000171.1 GCF_013870535.1 Streptomyces phytophilus
CACCCAGCTGGTCTACGGCGACGCCGGCGCCGCAGCCACTCGCCGTAGACCAGCTGGGTGCGGGCACGCTCGTACGGGCCGCCGTGCCGCTCGTGGAGCCGCAGCGCCTCGGCGTACAGCGCATCGGCGGCGCCGTCGTCGGCCAGCAGGGCCCGGCACCGCAGGACGAGCCCGGTGGCGGCCGGGCGGTCGACGTGCTCAGCCCAGTGCCGGAAAGCCGCCAGTGGTCCGTGGGCGCGATCCGGCATGCCGCAGCGCACGGCTGCTTCCACCAGATCCGGCACCGCCCGCACCAGGAGGTCGCGGCTCGCAGGTCCCTGGGACACGTGCGTGAGCCGGTCGGACGCGTCCCCGAAGCGCCGGGCGGAAAGGTCGAGCATCCCGAGACCCCAAGCCGCGATCTCGGCATTGACCCGGTGCCGGGCCCGGGCCCGCGGGAGCACCTCCTCGGCGAGAGCCCGGCAGCGTGCCTCGTCACCCGACACGGCGTGCAACCACACCTCCACCGACCGGTGGGCCAGGCTCTCGGTCGTGTTCCCGAGTTCGTCGCTCACGGAAACGCCTTCCGCCGCACACGCGCGGGCGTCCGCGAACTCGCCGCGCAACAGCCGCGCCACGGCAAGCACGTTCAGCGTGTACGGGACCCACCCCAACGCCCCGGTGGCCCGCACCGCGGCCAGCATGTCCTCGGTTCCGGCGATGACGCCGTCGTCGTCGGCGATCATGAGCCCGCCGAACCCGGCGGTGATGCGGTGCATCAGGTCGTGCCCGCCACCGCGTGCGGCGGTGTGGAGATCGCGCATCGGGCCAACGGCCAGCTCCGGACGTCCGGCGGACAGGTCCGCCCACCCGAGGAGGGCGGCGACGACGGGTGCCCAGTGCTCCGGCGGGGTGAACCCGCGCATCAGATCCGCCGCACGCTCCAGGAGGTCGTGCGCCGCCCCGTGCCGGGCGGCGTGCGCGGCCTCGTAGAGCGTGAGCGCGGCGCGCTCCGGGTCGGTGTCGCGCACCAACGCGGCGGCCTTGAGCGTCAGCTCGGCGTCGGCCCGCGGCGAGGTGCGTTCGTACTCCACGGCGCCACGGGTATAGATGGCGTCGGCCCGGACACCGGTGTCGGCGGTGAGCGCGAGCGCTTCGGCGGCCAGCCGGGCGGCGCGGTCGGCCTTGCCCGCGTCGAACGCGGCCTGGCTGGCCCGGGCGATACGCCGGGCCTTCAGCTCCCGGTCGGCGCTGAGCCGACCGGCGCGTTCGTAGGCAGCGCACACCGCCATCGCGCCGCCCCGGTGCCAGGCCCGCTCCGCCACGCCTTCGAGTTCGGCGGCCACCGCCTCGTCGGGTTTGGTGGTGGCGGCAGCGAGGTGCCAGGCGCGACGGTCGGCATCGGCGTCCGCGCGCAGCGCCTCGGCGTACGCGCGATGGACCTCGATCCGCCGGTGCAGCGGCGCGTCCTGGTAGGCGGCTGCCCGTACCAGGGGATGGCGGAACGTGATCCGGCTGTCGATCCGGACCAGCCGGTCACGTTCGGCGGGCGCCAGGTCGCCGGCGGCGCCACCGAGGGATTCGATCACGTGCAGGATCGTCGCGAGGGGCGCCGCGGTGTCGGCTGCTGCCACCAGAAGCGCGCGTTGGGCGGGGTCGGGAAGCTCCACGATCTGGTGGCGGAACGCCTCCTGCACGCGGCGCGTCACCGGCAGCGGGCCGACCTGCCCGGCCGGGTCGGACTCGTCGTCATCGCGGGCCGCGAGCCGCGACAGCCCGAGCTCGATGATCGCCAGGGGATTGCCGCCTGACTCCGCGAGAACCCTGGTCCGCGTCCGTTCGGCGAGTTCCGGTGCGTGGCCGTCGAGCAGTCGGGCGGCATCGGGCGCGGCGAGGCCGGACAGATCCACGACCTCGACACCCGCGATCGCCAGCGGCGGCGCCGACGTCTCGCGCACCGCGAACAGCACCGCGATCGGGTCGGCCACGAAGCGGCGGGCCGCGAACAACAGCGCCTCCACGGAGCCCTGGTCGAGCCATTGCAGGTCGTCGACCACGCACAGCAGCGGGGAATCCTCGGCCAGATCGGCGAGCAACGACAGGATGCCGGCGGAGATCAGGAACCGGTTGGCGTCACCCTCGGCCAGGCCGAAGGCGCAACGCAGCGCCGTCGCCTGGGGGGCGGGCAGGGCGTCCAGCCGATCCAGGTGCGGAAACAGGAGTTGGTGCAGGCCGCCGTACGCCAGCTCGTAGTCGGACTCGACCCCGGCCCCGCGGACCACCTGCATGCCCTCGGCTCGGGCGAGCGACACGGCGCGGTCGAGAAGGACCGATTTCCCGATCCCCGGTGCGCCCCGCAGCCCCAGCGCCCCGCTGCGTTCGTCGCGCGCATCCGCCAGCAGGCGCTGAACCCGCGCCTGCTCGGCGTCCCTTCCCACCAGCGACATGCGGGCACCCTAGTCCGCGGTCGCGAACGCGGTCACCGCGCCATGAACAACCGGACCATCTGGTGGGACTGGCCCCACGACCGAAAGCGGTGTGGGGATGCGTACCGACGCGATCAGGGACTCGCGGCACTGCGCCGCCGCCACGTCGCGGCCGATCACCGTGACCGGGCGGGATCTCTGCGTTTTCGGCGGACCGGTCGATGTTCATGGCGGGATGTCCGTCAGTCGGGCTGCTCCTCCATGTGCGCGAGGACGCGGTCCGAGATGCGGGCGAGCGCGGCGAGTTCTTCGCGGGTGAGGGCGTCGATGAACAGCCGGCGGACGTGTTCGACGTGTACGGGCGCGGCGTCCTCGATCGCCTCGTAGCCGGTCGGGGTGGCGACGATGAACGCGCCGCGGCCGTCGTCGGGGCATTCCTCCTTGGCCACCAGTCCGCGTTTCGCCATCCGCCCGACCTGGTGGGACATGCGGCTCTTCTCCCACTCCACCAGCTTCACCAGGTCCATGAAGCGCATCCGCCCGCCGGCCTCGGTGAGTTTGACCAGCACGGTGTAGTCGGAGGCCGACATGCCGGAGTCGGCATGGACCCGGCGGGAGAGCCGCCCGATGAGCTTCTCCTGCATGCGGATGAAGCTGTCCCAGGCCGCCATCTGCTCCGAGGTCAGCCAGCGAGGCGTTGCGTTCATGGGGGGAGCGTAACGAGGCCGCCGACAGGTCCTCCATCCCCCGGCAAGGCGCCGTCCCGGCGGTTAGTTGACGTCTCAACGAGAGATCCCTAAGGTAGATGACACGTCAACCAAATGGTCGAAGCTCCAGAAGGGGAATCCCATGAGTGCCGAGAACAAGGCCGGACTCGACGCGCTGCTGACGCCCGAGGAGAGTGTTCTCGTACTGATCGACCACCAGCCCTTCCAGTTCGCCAACCTGAACAGCCACGAGCCGACGATGGTCGTCAACAACGTCGTCGGACTCGCCAAGGCCGCCAAGGTCTTCGACGTGCCGACCGTCCTGACGACCGTGCTGGAGGAGCGCGGCGGCCTTCTCCTCCAGGGGGTGCAGGATGTGTTCCCGGAGCAGAAGCCGATCAACAGGACCTTCATCAACACCTGGCAGGACCGGCGGGTCGTGGATGCCGTCAAGGCGACCGGGCGCAAGAAGCTGGTCATCGCCGGTCTCTGGACGGAGATATGCGTGGCGATGCCGGCGATACAGGCGGCGGGCGAGGGCTTCGAGGTGTTCGTCGTCACCGACGCCTCGGGCGGCGTCTCGGCGGAGGCGCACAGCGTGGCCGTGCAGCGCATGGTCCAGGCCGGCGTGGTGCCGATCACGTGGCTGGCCGTCATGGGCGAGTGGCAGCGCGACTGGGCCCGCGAGGAGACCGTCGCGGGTGCCGCCGAGGTCCAGGCGCAGCACGGCGGCGCCAGCGGTGTGGCCTTCGCCTGGGAGATGCAGCTCCTGGCCACGCCCGCCGGCGGCGAGGGCTGACGCCGCCCCGGCACATGCGGGCGGACACGCCTGCCGTAGAAGATGATGCATCAACTTCATTCGACTAGCGTGGCGCAGAGTCCACGCGGAAGGCGTACGGAGGAAAAGTGTCAGTCGAAGTGAGCGACGTTCCCGAGGCCAGGCGGTACGAGGCCCGGGTCGGGGGAGAGTCCAAGGTCGCGGGCGTCGCGGATTACATCCGCACGGCGGAACTCGTCGCGTTCGTGCACACCGAGGTCCTGCCGGAGTACGAGGGCAGGGGAGTCGGGGCGGCGCTGGTCCGTACCGCTCTCGACGAGGCGCGCGCCGCGAAGCTGCGGGTGCTGGCCATCTGCCCGTTCTTCGCGGGGTGGATCGCCCGGCACCCCGAGTACAAGGACCTGCTGTACCAGTCACGCAGCAGTGTCAGCGACTGAACACCGGGCGCGGCGGCGGAGGCCGGTATGAGCAGCGGAAAAGAGAAGAAGGCGTACGAAGGCCGGTCGATCACCGTGACGTTCGAGGCCGGGCGCTGCCTGCACGCGGCCGCATGCGTCGGCGGGCTGCCGGAGGTCTTCGACCCGGCGCAGCGCCCGTGGATCCGGCCGGACGGCGCGGAGGCCGGGCGCCTGGCCGAAGTGGTGCGGCGCTGCCCCTCCGGTGCGTTGCAGTACGAACTCGCGGACGGAGAGGCGGAGACGCCGGACCGGCCCACGCAGATCGCGCACAACTCCGTCGGGCAGCTGATCGCGCGCGGCGAGTTGAGCCTGGACACGGCGGCGGGCCCGCGCGCGGAGACCAGGGCCGTGCTGTGCGGCTGCGGACAGAGCCGTCTGCAGCCGTACTGCGACCACACGGGCCCGTGCGGTCAAGCATGACCACGACCGGCACCTGCGCGGCCGACCTGGCTCGGCGCCACACCGAGGCCGTGCTCACCGCCAGGCGAGAGCTTGTTACCGGGCCGGGCCGGTGGTCCGACACCGGGCAGGGCCTGTGCTCTGGATCCGCGGTGGACGTGTTCGTCGTCGGCACCACCGGGGGCGCCGGCGGCGGTGCGGCGGACTCGGGGCCGGTTCATGGCGTAGAAAGTTGATCTGCAGGGAGGAGGACGTATGCGGTCGATGATTCCCGACTATCTGGCCGAGGCGCTCGGCGACGTCGAGTCGGACACGTCCGGGGAGCCCGCGGGGTACATCCCGGAGCTTGCGGCAGCGGACCCCGAGCGCGTCGGTGCCGTCTTCGCCACCCTCGACGGCGAGGTCTACGGGGCCGGCGACATCGACGTCGAGTTCACGATCCAGTCGATCTCGAAGCCGTTCACGTACGCGCTGGCGCTTGCCGACCGCGGCTTCGACGCCGTGCTCGCCAAGGTGGGTGTCGAGCCATCGGGGGAGGCGTTCAACGAGATCTCCCTCGAAAGCGACACCGGGCGCCCCCGCAATCCCATGATCAACGCCGGTGCGATCACCACCCACTCGCTGGCCGGCTCCCCGGACATGGGTCCGGCAGCGCGGGTGGAGCGCGTCGTCGACGGCCTCTCGGCGTTCGCCGGCCGCCGGCTGGGGGTCGACGAGGCGGTGTGTGCGTCGGAGATGGAGCACGCGCACCGCAACCTCGCCATCGCGCACATGCTCCGCAGCCACAGCATCCTCACCGAGGACCCGCGGGCCGTCGTCGACGGCTACGTCCGCCAGTGCTCCGTGCTCGTCACCGCGCGCGATCTGGCCGTGATGGCCGCGACGCTGGCCAACCGCGGCGTCAACCCCCTCTCGGGGCGGCAGGTGATAGGCGAACGGGTGGTGCGGCAGGTGCTGAGCGTCATGGCCACCTGCGGCATGTACGACGCGGCCGGCGACTGGGCGACGCAGGTCGGCATCCCGGCGAAGAGCGGCGTCGCCGGGGGCCTGATCGGCGCGCTCCCCGGCCAGATCGGCATCGCCACGTTCTCACCGCGGCTGGACCCGCACGGGAACAGCGTGCGCGGTGTGTCGCTCTTCGAACGGTTCTCCTCCGACATGGGTCTGCACGTGATGGAGGTCCCGCCCGCCGCGCGGGCGGTCGTGCGGTCCAACCACGTCGTCGGCGGCGGGCCCGGCGCGATCCGGGTGGTCCAGTTGCAGGGCGGGATCGGCTTTGCGGCAGCCGAGAGGGTCGTACGGGAAGTCGTGTCCACCGCGCCCCGGGAAGCCGGGGTGGCTCTGGACCTCACGATGGTCCACTCGATCGACGACGTGGCACGGCGCATGCTGCTGGAGGTCGCGCGCCGGCTCACGCTGGACGGTCACGAGGTCTACCTCGTCGACCCGGAGTCGGTCGTCCCCGATCCCGATCCCGGCGACGGCGGGCGGGTCACGGTCGTTTCCGACGTGGAGCAAGCCGTGAACGCACGCTGAGCACGGCCTGATCAGTACTCGGCGTGGGTGGAGCCCGCGCAGGAACCCGTCGCGATCCAGTCCGTACGCAACGGCGGCTTCGCGACCGCCGAGGTCAACTACGCCGCACCGCGCACCGGCGTGCTGCGTGCCCGCTCCGCCGGTCCCGGCGGCTGGGAGACCTTCGACCTGGTCTGGGACGAGGCCAGCGAGACGTACGCCCTGAAGTCCAGGGCCAACAACCGCTACGTCGCCGTGGAGCGCAACTTCACCGGCAGCGCCGCGAACGTGCTGCGCGCCCGCTCCGAGACCGTCACGGGGGCCTGGGAGCAGTTCCATCTCTACGACCGCAGCTGACCCGGCGCCTGCCGCCCCCCGCCGCCGGGCGTTCCCTGCGGCCTCCCGCCCGTGAATCTGCCGACGTCATATCCCGTATCGCCGGCACCGTCGGGGAAACCGTGATTCGCGCCCGCCGAGTGCGGGCTTGGGGGAATCATGGTTCTCTCGGTGGAGTCGAGGGAGGCAGTGCCGGTGGAGGAGTTGCGGCCGGGTGATCCTGACCGGGTCGGTCCCTACCGCCTCGTGGCCCGGCTGGGTGCCGGCGGCATGGGGGTGGTCTACCTCGGGTGTTCGCCGGGCGGACTGCTCGTCGCGGTCAAGGTCGTCTGGTCGCGACTCGCGGGCGATGCCGGGTACCGCGCGAGGTTCCGGCGGGAGGTCGCCTCGGCCCGTACGGTCAGCGGGGCGTACACCGCGTCGGTGCTGGATGCCGACCCGGAGGCGGGTACGCCGTGGTTGGCCACCGCGTATCTGCCGGGGTTGTCGCTCTGGGAAGCGGTCGCCGCTCATGGGCGGTTCCCCGCGGCCACCGTCCGCCTGCTGGCCGCCGGGCTCGCCGAGGCACTGGCCGACATTCACCGGGCCGGTCTGACGCATCGCGATCTGAAGCCCGGGAACATCATGCTGACCGCCGACGGTCCCAGAGTGATCGACTTCGGGATCGCCCGCCCCGAGGATGCCGATTCCATCACCAGGGCGAACCGCAGCCCGGGTACCCGGGGGTTCATGTCACCCGAGCAGGCCGCCGGCGGCGAGGTGGGGCCGGCGAGCGACGTGTTCTCCCTCGGCGCCGTGCTGGCCTTCGCGGCGACCGGTGGGGAATCCCGTCGTACCGACGGCCGGGAGGCCGTCGACCGCCTGCTGGGTGGCCTGATCCGGGACTGCCTCCGCCCGGATCACAGGCAACGGCCGTCGGCCGCCGATCTGTTGGCCAGGCTGGATCCGGCCGTGTCCGCGCAGGGTGCGGCGTGGCTGCCGGCCGAAGTCGTCGAGGCGGTCGACCAACGCACCGCTCGGGCCCGGGTCCTGTCCGAGGTGCCGGTGACCCCGCCGCGCGCGGAGTCGGTGCAAGCCGCGGCGGCCGACCAGGTACGGATGGCGGAGGCGACCGCCGACGGAGAGGCC
>NZ_JACBXC010001710.1 GCF_013870535.1 Streptomyces phytophilus
CCCGCCGGTGGCGGTCCGGGTCAAGCGGGGTCTCCGGGCTCGTAGGACAGGCTGAACCGCACGCCCTGATCGTCGGTGCAGTGGGCGTACGCGCCGGACGGGAGGGCGACCGGATCCTCCGCCGTGCCGCCGAGTTCGCGCACCTTGGCGACGGCGGCCTCGATGTCGTCGACGGCGAAGAAGATCCGCGGGTGTCGCGACGGGTCGTCGTGCGGTGACCCGCCCATCGGCTCGGATCCCCGGATCATCGAGTAGCCCGGGAAGTTGCCCTCGTGGAACGTCCAGCCGAAGAGCGAGCCCCAGAACTGCTGGGTCGTGGCGATGTCGCTGCTCGGCACCTCGAAGTACGTGACCTGTCCGTTCACTGCCCTGCTCCCTATGTCAGCGTGCTGACATCAAACAGTATGTCAGACTGCTGACATGGGGCAAGCGGAGACGGTCGGCGACCTCGGGCTGTCGGTGGGATACGTCCTCAAACAGGTGCACGCCTCCCTGCGGACCGCCATGGATGAGGCCCTGCGGCCGCTGGATCTGACCGTCCCCCAGTACGCCTGCCTCGAACTGCTCGGCCAGCACCCCGCACTGTCCAACTCCGAACTCGCCCGCCGCGCCTTCGTCACCCGCCAGTCGATGAACCTCGTCCTGCGCCGGCTGCAGGAGCGGGGCCTGCTCACCAGACCCGACCAGGCGCCCCAGGGCAGGGAGCTGCCGGCCCGGCTGACCGAGGACGGCCGGACGGTGCTGCGCCAGGCCAGCGTCGCCGTCCGCGCCGTCGAGAAGCGGCTCTTCTCGCCTCTGTCCCGGGAGCAGCAGCGCCGGGTACGGGACGACCTTGCCGCCTGCCTCCGCCCCTCCGGTACCGGCTAGCCCGCCTCCACCGCCCCCGACCGACCCAGCGCGGCGGGGAGTTCGCGGCGGGAGGTGACGCCCAGCTTCGGGTACGCCTTGTACAGGTGGTACTCCACCGTGCGCGGGGACAGGAACAGCCGGGCCGCGATGTCGCGGCTGCTCGTGCCCTCCGCCGCCAGGCGGACGACCTGGAG
>NZ_JACBXC010001711.1 GCF_013870535.1 Streptomyces phytophilus
GCACCCCGGGTGCCCGTGGGCGCCGCGGACGTGGCGTACGTGATGTACACCTCCGGCTCGACGGGGACGCCCAAGGGCGTCGCCGTGCCGCACGGTGCCGTCGCGGTGCTCGCCGGCGAGCGCGGCTGGGGCGCGGGGCCGGGTGAGGCGGTGCTGATGCACGCGCCGCACGCGTTCGACATCTCGCTGTACGAGGTGTGGGTGCCGCTCGCCGCCGGCGGCCGGGTCGTCGTCGCCGAGCCGGGCGTGGTCGACGCGGAGCGGGTGCGCCTGGCCGTGTCCGACGCGGGTGTGAGCAGACTGCACGTCACCGCGGGGCTGTTCCGGGTGCTCGCCGAGGAGTCCCCGGAGTGCTTCACCGGCCTGCACGAAGTGCTCACGGGTGGCGACGTGGTGTCGGCCGCGGCGGTCGCGCGGGTCCGCGAGGCGTGCCCCGGCCTGTCCGTACGGCACCTGTACGGGCCCACGGAGATCACGCTCTGCGCGACGTGGCATGTGCTGCACCCCGGTGACACGGCGGGCGCCGTGCTGCCCATCGGCCGGCCGATGGCCAACCGGCGGGTCTACGTGCTGGATCCGTTCCTGCAGCCGGTGCCCTCCGGCGTCGTCGGCGAGCTGTACGTCGCCGGGCCCGGCCTCGCCCGCGGCTACCTGGGGCGCGCGGGGCTGACCGGCGAGCGGTTCGTGGCCTGCCCGTTCGACACCGGCGGCCGGATGTACCGCACCGGTGACCTGGCGCGCTGGACGGGGGACGGGCTGCTGCACTTCGCGGGCCGCGCGGACGAGCAGGTGAAGATCCGCGGCTACCGCGTGGAGCTGGGCGAGGTGGAGTCCGTGCTCGCCGCGCACGAGGACGTCGCGCAGGCGGTGGTCGTGGCACGTGAGGACCGCCCGGGCGAGAAGCGGCTCATCGGCTACGTCGTGCCCGACGGGCGGGCCGTCGAGGAGGAGCACCTGCGCGGGCACGTCGCCGCGGTGCTGCCGGAGTACATGGTTCCGGCCGCGGTGGTGGTGCTGGACGAACTGCCGCTGACGGTCAACG
>NZ_JACBXC010001712.1 GCF_013870535.1 Streptomyces phytophilus
CCGGAGGCGGTTGGCGTCGGCCGGGCCGCCCCCGCCGCGTACGCCGGGCGTCAGGGCGCTGCCTTCCTGCCACTTGGTCCAGGAGAGGTTCCAGTCCCCGAAGCCGTTGCCGAACGGGGCCATGTCCTCGCCGTAGCTGTTGACGACCTCCACGATGTCGCCCGGCCGTACGGTCTTGAAGAACCAGGCGGCGTCGTCCGTGCTCATCCCGGTGCAGCCGTGGCTCACGTTGGCGGCACCCTGCGAGCCGACGGACCAGGGGGCGGCGTGCACGTACTCGCCGCTCCACGTGACCCGGGTCGCGTAGGACACCTGGAGGTCGTAGTCCTCGCCGGTGCCGCCGACGCCGATGCTGGCGCCGGTCATCCGGACGCTCGACTGCTTCTCCAGCACCACCTTCTTGCCGTTGCGGGTCTCGAAGCCCGCCTTGCCGGTGGTGACCGGGATGGTGTTGATCTCCTCGCCGTTGCGGTAGACGGTCATCTCGTGCGCGGAGGCGTCGGTGACGGCCTCGATGCGGTCGCCGATCCGCAGGTCGAGGGGCTTCGCGGCGCTCGTGTAGACGCCCTCGCGCACTTTCACGCCCGCCAGCCTGCTCTCCAGCCGGACCCGGGCGCCCGCGGGCCAGTACTCCCGGGGGCGGTAGTGCAGTTCCCTGTCGCCGACCCAGTACCAGGCGCCCTCGACCACCGGGGCCGAGGTGACCTTCAGCCCGCGCTCGACGACGGCCCGTTCCGCCTGGGTCCTCACCGCCCGGCCGAGCTTCACCGTCAGCGGCTGGCCGACGCCGTACGTGCCCTTGCCGGGGCCCAGCCCGACCTTCATCGGCTTCTTGGTCCGCGCCTCCGACGTGCGGTACGTCAGCCGCTTGCGGCCGGGTGCGCCGTCGTCGTTCTCGGTGCTCACCTCGACGCTGTAGCGGGACCGGGCGGCCAGCGGCACGGTGCTGCGCCAGGTGTGGCCGTCGGCGGACAGCCGGCCGCGTACGTACCGGCCGCTCTCGTCCACGGCCGTGACGTCCGTGATCCGCGCCTGCCCCCGG
>NZ_JACBXC010001713.1 GCF_013870535.1 Streptomyces phytophilus
CAGGGGCAGCAGCCTGCCGAGGCCCACCTGCGCGCGTACCGCCCGCTGCCAGTCCCCTTCCGTCATGCGCCCCATCCTCCCCCACCCGCGATCGGGGCGTCCGTTCCGCCTCGTCCACGGGGCGTGAGCAGCGGGCCGGGCCCGCGCACCCTCACCGCCGCCGGGGGCCGGCCACCCGATCGCCGGTCCCCGGTGGGCCGGCTGTCGCATTCCCCTGGCCCACCCCGGGCAGGGGACGGATAGTGGGGGGCGAAACGAGCGCACGCCACGTTCGTCAGAAAGGGTGGAGACGGTGAGCAGCGAGTCGACGGTCCGGGAGGTCACGCGGGAGCCGGCAACGGCCCCGCCGAAGGTGCTGGGCACGCGGCGCGGCACCGGTGATCCGGCGGCGCGGGGGCGGACGACGATCGCCGACGGCGTGGTCGAGAAGATCGCGGGCCTGGCCGCCCGCGATGTCGTCGGCGTGCACGCCATGGGCAGCGGCCTCGCCCGCACCACGGGTGCCGTACGGGACCGCGCGCCCGGCTCCGCCCGGTCGGCGACCGGGGTGCGGGCCGAGGTCGGCGAGGTGCAGACGGCACTCGACCTGGAGATCGTCGTCGACTACGGCGTCTCCATCACCGAACTCGCCCGCGCCGTACGGGAGAATGTCATTTCGGCCGTCGAGCGGATGACCGGACTCGAAGTGGTCGAGGTCAACATCGCGGTGACCGACGTGAAGCTGCCCGACGACGAGGAAGAGGGGGCCGAGCAGCCGCGGCTGCAGTGACGGCGGGGCGGGGGACCCGCCCCGGGGAGCTTGGGGAAGGTGCGTGCGATGAGCATGGCAGTGGTCGGCCTGATCGCCGGGATGGCGCTGGGCTTCGCCGGGTACTTCGGCGGGTTCGGTGCCTTCCTCCTGGTGGCGGCGCTCGGCGCGATCGGCTTCGTCGTCGGCCGGGTGCTGGACGGCGACCTGGAGCCGGGCGACTTCTTCCGCAGGCCGGGCGAGCGCGACGACCGGCGGCGGTGACCGGTGTCGTCCGTGGCGAGCGAGCAC
>NZ_JACBXC010001714.1 GCF_013870535.1 Streptomyces phytophilus
ACGCGATCGCGACCCCGTTCGCCGTGCTCGTCGGCACCGACGGGCGCGTCGTGCGCAGCGAACCGCTCGGCTCCGCCGACGCGTTGGGCGACCTGGTCGCCGCAGCCCCCCACCACACCAGTCAGCCGAGGAGCGCGTGATGACCACCCTCGACGAGGTTCCCCAGCTGCGCCGCGCCGGCGCCGCCGACCGGCCCACCCGCCGCCGAAGCACCTCCTCGCTGCCGAGCCTGGCGCCCCGGCGGCGCACCGTGCTCCAGTCGGCGACGGTCGTGGGCTTCGCCGCCCTCGGCGTCTTCGGGGCGGCCAGGGAGGCGTACGCCGACGGCTACGACATCTGGGAGGGCGCGTGCCCCTCCTACGCCTCCGAGCACGACTGCTCCCCCGGCTGCGGCCCGAGCACCGTGCACGCCGCCGCCTGCGAGACGAGCGGCCCGCACGCGGGCTTCCACCGCAACGACGGCGTGACCTGGACCCTGCGCCCCAACCAGTGCTACTCCGGCTCGTACGACGGCTGGCTCTGGGCGTTCAGCGGGGCGTGCGGCGCCTGCGGCTGCGGCATCGAACGGCGCTGCCACGACGGCTACTTCAACTCCGGCTCCGGCTGGGTGCGCTCCATCTGCCGCTGGACCACCGACTGCGGCTGCGAGGGCGCCCTCGCGTGGCCCACGCTGCGGGACGGCTCGCGCGGCCCGGACGTGTCCACGGCCCAGCACCTCCTCGGCTTCCGCGCGTTCCCCACCGAGCCGGACGGGATCTTCGGGCCCGATACGGAGACCGCGGTCACCGGCTTCCAGGAGGCCCAGGGCCTGCAGCCGACCGGCACGGTCAACGCGACCACCTGGACCCACCTGGTGGCCACCGTCCGGCAGGGCGACTCCGGCGCCGCCGTCAGCGCCGCTCAGCGGCAACTCGTCAAGCACGGCTACCCGTTGACGGTGGACGGCAAGTTCGGCACGCTCACGGCGGACGCGGCCCGGGAGTTCCAGCGCGGCGCCGGGCTGACCGTCGACGGCGTCGTCGGCCAGCAGACCTGGCGC
>NZ_JACBXC010001715.1 GCF_013870535.1 Streptomyces phytophilus
CCGCCCGCTCCGGCTGCGGACACGGCTCGGATAGAGGACATCGCTGTCTCCTGTCGTTCGTGGGGGTGACACGGGGACGGTGATGCCGGCGTCTGCTCCCGCAGGCGGCTCCATTCTGACCGGTGTAGACCACTCTCCGGAAGGGGGCATGACAACCGGCCTCCTCGTCTTCGGCGCCCTGCTCCTCCTCGCCGCGCTCGTCGCGATGGCCGGGCTGAACATGGTCGAGCCCGGCGAGGCCCGCGTCGTGCAGCTCTTCGGCCGCTACACCGGCACCATCCGCGACGACGGCCTGCGCTGGGTCAACCCGCTCACCACCCGCCGCAAGATCTCCACCCGGGTGCGCAACCACGAGACCGCCGTCCTCAAGGTCAACGACGCCCGCGGCAACCCCATCGAACTGGCCGCCGTCGTCGTCTGGCAGGTCGAGGACACATCGCAGGCGGTCTTCGCCGTGGACGACTTCACCGAGTTCGTCGCCACCCAGACCGAGACCGCGGTGCGGCACATCGCCATCGAGTACCCGTACGACGCCTACGAGGACGACGAGCTGTCGCTGCGCGCGGACGCCGAGGAGATCACCGAGAAGCTGGCGGAGGAGCTGACCGACCGGGTGCGGGCGGCCGGGGTGCGGATCATCGAGTCGCGCTTCACGCACCTCGCGTACGCGCCGGAGATCGCCTCCGCGATGCTCCAGCGCCAGCAGGCCGGCGCCGTGGTCGCCGCGCGCCGCGAGATCGTGGACGGGGCGGTGGGCATGGTCGAGGACGCGCTCGCGCGGCTCTCCCGGCAGGACATCGTCGAGTTGGACGAGGAGCGCAAGGCGGCGATGGTCGGCAACCTCATGGTCGTCCTCTGCGGCGACCGCGCCCCCCAGCCCGTACTCAACACCGGCTCCCTCTACCAGTGACGGACGACTCCCCCGACCGCGACACCCGCCGGGCCCGGCGCAAGCAGGTGCTGCTGCGGCTCGACCCGGCCGTGCACGACGCGCTGGCCCGGTGGGCGGCGGACGAGCTGCGCAGCACCAACGCGCAG
>NZ_JACBXC010001716.1 GCF_013870535.1 Streptomyces phytophilus
TCGTTCCTGGCCGCCGGGCTCGCGGCCGGTGCGTGCAGCTACATACTGGGCCAGCCGGACCTGCTGCGGGTGGGGCTGCTGCTGGCCGCGCTGCCGCTGGTGTGCGCGGCCGTGCTGCACCGCACGCGCTACCGCGTCGGCGGCAGCCGCAAGCTGTCGCCCGCCCGGGTGCCCGCGGGCTCCGAGGCGCGGGTGCACCTGCGGCTGGAGAACGTCTCGCGGCTGCCGACCGGCCTGCTGATGCTCCAGGACCGGCTCCCGTACGTGCTGGGCCCCCGGCCCCGCTTCGTGCTGGACCGGGTGGAGCCGGGCGGCAAGCGCGAGGTGACCTACCGGGTCCGCTCCGACCTGCGCGGGCGCTACCCGCTGGGCCCGCTGCAGCTGCGGCTCTCGGACCCGTTCGGCATGTGCGAGATGACCCGCTCCTTCAGCGCGTACGACACGCTGACCGTCGTGCCGCGCACCGAGGCGCTGGCCCCGGTCCGGCTGGCCGGCGAGGCTTCCGGCTACGGCGACGGGCGGCACCGCACCCTCGCGCTGGCCGGCGAGGACGACGTCATCCCGCGCGGCTACCGGCACGGCGACGACCTGCGGCGGGTGCACTGGCGCTCCACCGCGAAGTACGGCGAGCTGATGGTCCGCCGCGAGGAGCAGCCGCAGCGCGCGGGCTGCACGGTGCTGTTGGACACCCGGCGCGACGCCTACACCGGCTCCGGCCCCGACTCGCCCTTCGAGTGGGCCGTCTCCGGCGCCGCCTCCGTCGCGCTGCACATGCTGGAGCGCGGCTACACGGTGCGGCTGCTGACCGACGGCGGCGAGCTGGGGACCGGCGTCGACGGGGCGCTGAACTACCGCGGCGGCGAGTCCGCCGACGCGGCGGGGGTGCTCCTGGACACCCTCGCGGTCATCGACCACTCCGAGCAGGACACGGTCTCGGCCGCGTACGACGTGCTGCGCGGCGGGCACGAAGGGCTGCTCGTGGCGTTCTTCGGCGATCTGGACGAGGAGCAGGCCGCGCTCGCCGCGCGGATGCGGCAG
>NZ_JACBXC010001717.1 GCF_013870535.1 Streptomyces phytophilus
GCACTCGACCACCCGGGCGCGTTCTCGGCGCTCACCCTGGCCGGCACCCGGGCGGTCGCCCCCGGCCCGCCCGACGACGACCTCCCCGACCACGACCAGTCGGTGATGAGCCGGCTGTTCTCGCAGGAGATGCCCGACTGGGCCGACCGCGAGGCGGTGGCGGAGTTCGCCGCCGCGGGCGCGGAGATGCTCGGCGACGACCCCGGCGCCGCGCGCGTGACCGCCGCGCGTATCTGGGACCGCACGCCCGGCACCGACCCCGAGGCCCAGATGGCCAACCAGCTGGGCATGGTGTTCTCCCGGCTCGACTGCGCACCCCGCTGGCGCGAACGCCTGCCCGGGATCAAGGTCCCCGCGCTCGTCGTCCACGGCCGCCGCGACCCCTTCTTCCCCGTCGGCAACGGCGAGGCGATCGCGCGCGAGATCCCCGGCGCCCGGCTGCTGGTCCTGGAGGAGGCCGCAACCGCGATCCCCGACGCGGCGGCCGGGGAGATCGCGGAGGCGATGCTCATGCTCGGCTAGGCGACCCTCCGGACGGCCGCCGGCTCACCTCTTCACGAACGTGCTGGGCGGCGGGCCGAGGTAGCTGTGGCGTACGCCGCCGGTGTCGACCACCAGTTTCTGCACCACCACCGTCGGGTCCACCATCCACAGCTTCAGCACGTGCACGCCCGGCCTGGACACCCGGTGCCCGGTCACGGTGACGGCGGCGTTGTCCGAGGTGTTGCGCTCCCATTGGCGGTTCATCAGGCCGTCGTCCGCGCCCGTGGCCCGGGTGACGTTCACCGTCTGCGGGGCGTCGTCGTCGAAGGCGATGGCGTAGCGCAGCCCGTCGGGCGTGAGGACGCTGTTGCGCGGCGACAGGTACGCGGCCACCCGCAGGGTGCCGGTGGTGAACAGCGTCATCGTGTACTCCAGCCGCGGCCCCTGGCCCGCCGGCCGCGGCGCGGCCGTGACCGGGAACGGCGCCATGCCGCTGCCGGTGCGCCCGATGTCGGGGATACGGCGCCAGGCGACGCCGCCGGCGGGGACGGCGC
>NZ_JACBXC010001718.1 GCF_013870535.1 Streptomyces phytophilus
GCGGCTGCCAAGCGATGTTCATCGAAACCTCGGGGACGCGCACGGGAGTGGTGCGTGGTACTCGTGCGCGGCTTTCCAACGGATGTTCGTGATGGGGTCGAGGGGATCGTAGCGACAGGAGCGCCGTCTGTGTAATCCACCGCAGAATGTTGCCGACTAGCAACGCAAGGTCTGGACCACCAACCACCGTCCGACGCCTCGCACAAGGTGGACGACCCGCAGGTCAGCACGCATTCTCCCGGGCAGAACCGGAGCCCGCGGGCCGGGCGCGGAGCGCCCAATGCCGCGTTTCCCGACGAAGGGCACGCGCGCCGCACTAAGGTGCAATTGCACATGGGGAGTGTGCTCCACATCGCACCACCGAGCGCCGCGGATCGCCCGTCCCGAGCTGCCGTGCCGCTCGTGGGGGGACACATGCATGAAATGACGAAGGGCTCCAACGTCCGGCTTGCGGCCCTCGGTCAGGAGACCGGTTCGGTCTTCGTGAACGTGGGATGGAGCAGCGGCACCGGCGACTCCGACACGGACGTCTCGGTCCTGCTGCTCGACGGCTCCGGACGGGTCCGCGGCGACGCGGACTTCTACTTCTACAACAACCCCGCGGCGGCGGACGGCAGCGTCCAACTGCTCGGCAAGACGCCGACGGCGAACGGCAGCGCGGACCGCATCGGCATCGACCTGACCGCCATCCCCGCAGCCGTCGAACGCATCGTGGTGGCGGCGAGCCGGTACGGCGGCGCGCACTTCGGGGACCTCGAAGACATCAGGATGACCCTGGCGGACGGCGCCGGCGAGGAGTTGCTCGGGTTCAGCGTCCCCGACGCGGGCGCGGTGAGTGCGTTCCTGTTCGGCGAGGTGTACCGGCGCGAAGGGGACTGGAAGTTCCGCGCGATCGGGCAGGGGTACGAGAGCGGACTGGCGGGCCTGGCTACGGACTTCGGCATCGACGTGGACGACGACGCCGAGGCAGTGGAGCAGGCGCCGGGAACGGACGGGACCGTCCGGGAGGAAACCGTCCGCGGCGAAGCCGGGGAG
>NZ_JACBXC010001719.1 GCF_013870535.1 Streptomyces phytophilus
GCCGTGCTGCTGGTCGCAGGACTGGGCCTCGGCGCCGTCGCCGTACCGGCGCTGGGCCTCGAACTCGGGCTGCCGGGCGACGAGTCCAAGTCCGTCGAGACCACCCAGCGGCGGGCCTACGACCTGCTGTCGGAGGGCTTCGGCCCGGGCTTCAACGGCCCGTTGACCGTGGTGGTGGACACCTCGGACGCCGCCGACGCCGAGGCCGCCACCGCCTCGGTCGCCACGACCGTACGGGACCTGGACGGCGTGGCGTCGGTCGGTGAACCGGCGCTCGACGGGGCCGGCGAGACGGCCGTCTTCACGGCGGTCCCGGAGACCGCGCCGAACAGCGGCGAGACCAAGGACCTGGTGAACTCCATCCGGGACGAGGCCGCCGGTGTCGAGGCCGACACGGGCGCCGGTGTCCTGGTCACCGGCACCACCGCGATGAACATTGACATCTCCGAAGCCATGTCGGACGCCCTGCTGCCGTATCTGACCGTGGTCATCGGCCTGGCGGTGCTGCTGCTGACGGTGGTGTTCCGCTCGATCCTGGTGCCGCTCAAGGCCGCCCTCGGCTTCCTGCTGTCGGTCGGTGCCGCGTTCGGCGTCCTCGTCGCCGTCTTCCAGTGGGGCTGGGGAGCCGACCTGCTCGGCATCGAGCAGACCGGCCCCGTGATGTCGCTGATGCCGATCCTCATCATCGGCATCGTGTTCGGCCTGGCCATGGACTACGAGGTCTTCCTCCTCACCCGGATGCGCGAGTCCTACGTCCACGGCGCGTCCCCCGGCGAGGCGATCGTCCAGGGGTTCCGGCACAGCGGCCGGGTGGTGGCCGCCGCGGCGATCATCATGATCAGCGTGTTCGCCGGCTTCATCGGGATGAGCAGCCCGACCATCCAGACGATGGGCGTGGGCCTGGCCGCCGCCGTCGCCTTCGACGCCTTCGTGGTCCGGATGGCGATCGTGCCCGCGGTCCTGGCGCTGCTCGGCCGCCGGGCCTGGTGGCTGCCTCGTATCCTGGACCGTGTGCTGCCGAACGTGGACATCG
>NZ_JACBXC010000172.1 GCF_013870535.1 Streptomyces phytophilus
AGCGGACCGCGACGGACGACACCGTCGGCCGCGGGGCCCTCGCGCAGGAGCTGTTCCGGGACGCGTACCGCGGCGTGGTCAAGGACCTGCGGTTCGCGCAGGACGCGACGCACCGACTGGAGCTGCCGGGCTCCCTCTTCCTGTACCGGGCCCGCGGCGGCGCGTTCGCCTTCCTCGGCCCGTACGACGAGGTGCGGCGGGCCTGAGGTGCCCGCCGCACCCGCGGCGTCCGCCGCCCCCGGCGACCCCCGCCCCCCGGGGCTCTACGACTTCTGCGCCACCGCCGCGTACTGGGACACCTCCGCGTCCAGCGCCGCCGCCTCGGCGTCGGTCAGCGGGTCGCCGTCCGGCTTCCAGCGGTGCGGCGCGACCAGGCCCGGGGTGACCAGCTCCAGTCCGGCGAAGAAGGGTTCTATCGACCCCTTCGCGCGCGTGGTCAGCGGGATGCCCTGCCCGTGGTAGATCTCCTGTACGTACCCGATGTGTTCGGGGTCGAAGTCGGCCGTGCCGTGCGACAGGGCCAGGAAGCTGCCCGGGGCCAGCGGCTTGAGCAGCGTTTCCATGATCTCGTGGGGGGTGTCGCGGTCGGGGATGAAGTGGAAGAGCGCGTTGCAGGAGAGCGCGATCGGCCGGCCGAGGTCCAGGGTGCCCCGTAACTCGGCGGCCTCCAGGATCGTGTGCGGCGCGGTGACGTCCGCGTGCAGGTAGGAGGTGCGGCCCTGCGGCGTGCTCGTCATGAGGGCTTCGGCGTAGCGCAGCACGAGCGGGTCGTTGTCCGTGTAGACGACCCGCGCGGCCGGGTTGGCGTCCTGCGCGACCTGGTGGAGGTTCGGTTCCGTGGGTATGCCCGTGCCGATGTCGAGGAACTGGTCGATGCCCGCCTCCGCGGCCAGCCAGTGCGTCGCGCGGCGCATGAAGGCGCGGTTGACGCGGGCGGCGGTACGGGCCTGGGGCCAGACGGAGAGCACCTGCCGCGCGGCGGTGTGGTCCACCTCGTAGTTGTCGTGCCCGCCGAGGATGTAGTCGTAGATGCGGGCGGGGTGTGCCCGGGTCTGGTCGACGTGGTGCGGGGCGGGGGTCTCGTCGGTCACGTGGTCAGTCCGTTTCGAATCGTGCCGGCGCCCGGTGGCGGGGGCGGCGGCGTACGGGACGCGCGTGGGGGCGGTGGCCGGGGCGCCCGGTCAGGAGAGCAGGAAGTCCGCGTCCCCGTTCTTGATGCCCGCGATGAACGCCCGCATCTCCTCGGCGGTGTAGATCAGCGCGGGGCCGTCGTCGGCGGTGGACTGGCGCAGCGCCACGAGGCCGTCGGCGAGTCGTTTCGCCTCGACGCAGGCGTCGCCGTTGGGGCCGCTCCACGGCTTGTCCCAGCCGTCCGTGCCCAGCTCGCGCGCGGGCATGCCGTTGTACACCTGCCCGCCGGCCGCCGCGCCGGTGTGGTGGGCGTCGTTCGCACCGTGCGTGTGCGTCATCTTCATACTTCCTTCCGGATGTTGGTGATGATGTTCTCGGTCTGATGTGCCGGGGGTGCCTGGGTGGATATCCGGTTGAGGGCCTCCAGGCACTGGGAGACCAGCGCGGTGTCCTCCACGTAGGCGGGGCCCGTCAGGCTCTCGCTGTAGCCGAAGTCGCCCAGCTCCGGGGCGGGGAAGCGCAGCAGGTGCAGCGGCCCGTACATGGCCGGGTGCGGGCCGGTGTCGAACGGGAGCACCTGGAGGGTGACGTTCGGCATCCGGGTGGCCTCCACCAGCCGGTCGAGCTGCGCGCGCATCGTCTGCGGTCCGCCCACGGTGCGGCGCAGGGCCCCCTCGTCGACGATGGCCCACAGCCGCAGCGGCTTCGGCTCGCGTATGAGCAGTTCCTGTCGCTGCATGCGCAGGGTGACGCGGCGCTCCCGCTCCTCGGGGGCGAGCGGCAGGGTGCCCGCGGCCATCAGGGCGCAGGCGTAGTCCTCGGTCTGCAGCAGCCCGGGCACGCAGTGGGGCTCGTACGCGCGGACGAGGCTGGCGGCCGACTCCAGGCTCACGTACAGGCCGAACTGCTCCGGCAGGACGTCGCGGAACCGGTGCCACCACCCGGGCTTGTTGGCCTCCTCGACGAGGACGAGGAAGGAGTCGATGTCCGGCTGCGGCAGCCCGTAGGTGCGCAGCAGCTTCTCCACGGAGGCGTACTTGAGGCCGACTTCGGCCTTCTCCATGCGCCGGACGCTGGTCGCGTTGACGCGCAGCGCCCTGGCGGCCTGTTCGGGCGTGAATCCGGCGCTCTCGCGCAGGTTCTGCAGGCGGCGGCCCAGCACGATCCGGCCTGCCGTGGGGGCCGACTGGCCGGATATGGCCGCCGTGCCCGCCTCGGCGCCTGCTCGCGCCATGGGTTCGCACCTCCCGGGCAACTCGGGGCTTCGTCGGTGAGTTTGCCGGTGCGCAGTGTGCCACGCCCGTGGGATCGCTCGCAGCGATATGCATTCCCGAATGTGCAGTCTGCAAAACAGCGCTTGCGATCCGTGACCGGCCCACGCATAGTTGGCGTGTGACGCCGTTCACACGGCAGCCGCCCGCCCACGTGCGAAGCTCCGGGGCGGTCGGACGCCGTGGCCCCCCTCGACGGACGTACGGAAGGCATCCGGCCCATGGCCCCCTCATCCCACAGCGCGCTCGGCACCACGGCGGACTTCGACGCCGCGGCGCACGGCGAGAGCTTCGAACTCGTGGCGCGGGCCGCCGCGGCGGCCGAGGCGCGCGCGCATGTCAGGCAGCTGCTCGGCCGCTGGCGGATGTGCGACGACGTGTGCGGCGCGGCGCAGTTGGTGATCTCCGAGCTGGTGACCAACGCCGTGCTGCACGCGAGCGGCGGCAGGATCGTCTGCCTGCTGGCGCTGCGCGCGCCGGGAGTGCGGCTGGAGGTACGGGACCAGGGCGGGTCGTACGGGGTCCCGATCCGCACGGTCGCGGGGCCGGAGGACGAGTGCGGGCGCGGGCTGGGGCTGGTGGCGGCGCTGAGCGAGGCGTGGGGGACGGAGCCGTCGGGGGCGGGGTTCGCGGTGTGGGCGACGATCGGGGCGCCGCGGCCCGTATGAGGCGCGCGGGGCGTACGCGCGCGAACGGTTGAGCCCTTCCGCTACCCCTCCGCCGGCAGCAGCGGGTTCCCGTTCGCCGCGACGAAGTCGCGGGCCGCCGCGGTGAAGGCGCGGATCCGGTTGGTCTCCCCGGCGGTGCGCCAGATCAGCCGCCACTCGTACGGCAGCCCGTCGGCCATCGGCACGTACACGACGTCGGGGCGCGCGTCGTACAGGCTCGCGTGCGTGGGGACGGGGAAGACGCCGCGGCCGGCGCCGACGAGCGCGAACATCTCCTGGATCGTCGCGAAGTCGTCGCCGCGCTCGATGGGCCGGCCCGCGGGGGTCGCGGCCGGCACGGAGAGCGCGTCCACCTCCTCGGGGATCGCGCGCGGGCGCAGCACCTTGTCGCGGGCCAGGTCCTCCAGCGAGACGGACGCGCGGCGCGCGAACGGGTGCCGGGCGGAGACCGCGAGCACCGGGGGCTCGCTGAACAGCACCTGGCTCGCGGCCAGCTCCGCGTCGAAGCCCGGCGACGCCAGCAGCAGCACGTCCACGACGTCCCCGCCGAGCAGTCCGGCGACATCCGCGTAGCGCGCCTCGGTGATCTCCACCCGGCAGTCCGGGTGCCGGATGCGGAACTCCTCGGCGACCTGCATCACGAACTGCGCGACCGCGGTGCCCAGGAACCCGACCCGCAGCACCCCCTCCACGCCGCGCCCCGCGGCCACGGCGCGCGCGAAGCCGTCGAGCAGCTGCCGGTAGGCGGGCCGCACGTCCTCGTAGAGGCGGCGGCCGATGGGCGTCAGGGCCACCCGGCGGCTGGACCGGTCGAACAGCGGTGCCCCGACGGCGCGCTCCAGCTTCTTCACCGACTTGCTCACCATCGCGACCGACACGTGCAGCCGCTCGGCGGTGCGGCCGAAATGCAGCTCCTCGGCCAGGGCGAGGAACGTCTCGATCTCGCGCCGCTCCACGGCGCCCCCTTCCGGCTGCGGTCATCGTCCCCCCTGGTCAGAGGGATGATCGGGGGATCGTCAACCCCCGGTTAACGATACTTGCCCGGTTGATCGTTGTTGTCGATTCCTTTTCGGCGGAGGGTCGTGGTGTGGCGGAAAACAAACCGCCGCCACCGCTTGCGAATCCGGGGAGGACTCCATGAACCGCAACGACCTGACCCTCGTACTCGGCGGCACCGGCAAGACCGGCAGCCGGCTCGTCCAGCTGCTGACCGGCCGCGACCTGCCGGTCCGTATCGGCTCCCGCTCCGGCGGCGTCCCGTTCGACTGGGAGGACCGCGCGACCTGGGAGCCCGCACTCGACGGCGTGCGGTCGGTCTACCTCTCCTACTACCCGGACCTCGCCGTCCCCGGCGCGCCCGAGGCCGTCGGCGCGTTCGCCGAGCTGGCGGTGGCGAAGGGCGCGCGGCGCCTCGTGCTGCTGTCGGGGCGCGGCGAGGAGGAGGCCGCGGCGACGGAGAAGGCGGTGGCGGCGACGGGCGCGGACCTGACCGTGCTGCGCGCCGCGTGGTTCGCGCAGAACTTCAGCGAGAGCTACCTGCTCGACCCGGTCCTCGGCGGCGAGGTGGCGCTGCCCGCCCGGGACGTCCGCGAGCCGTTCGTGGACGCCGGGGACATCGCCGCCGCCGCGGCGGCCGTCCTCACCGAGGACGGGCACGTGGGCCGCACGTACGAGCTGACCGGACCCCGGCTGCTCACCTTCGCCGAGGCCGTCGCCGCCATCGCCGCGGCGGCCGGGCGCCAGGTGCGCTTCGTCCCGGTCCCGCTGGCCGACTTCACCGCGGGACTGGCGGCGGAAGGCGTCCCGCGGGAGGTCACCGACCTGCTGACGTACCTCTTCACCAGCGTCCTCGACGGCCGCAACGAGTACGTCGACGACGGCGTCCGGCAGCTCCTCGGCCGCCCGGCCCGCGACTTCACCGACTACGCCCGCGACACCGCCGCCACGGGCGTGTGGAACCCGGAGGACGCCTCATGAGACACCTGCAGACAGGCGCCCTGCTCGCCTCCGTCCTCGGCACCGGGCTCATGGCCGGCCTCTTCGCGGCCTTCGCGTACGCGGTCATGCCGGGCCTGGGCCGGTCCTCGGACCGCACCCTCGTCGACGCGATGCAGGGCATCAACAAGGCCATCGTCAACCCCGTGTTCATGCTCCCGTTCATGGGCTCGATCCCGCTGCTCGGCCTGGCCGTCGTGCTGGCCTGGCGCGGCCAGGGCCGCGAGGCGCTGCCGTGGCTGATCGCGGCGCTGGTGCTGTACGTCGTCGCGTTCGGCGTCACCGTCGCCGGGAACATCCCGCTCAACGACCAGCTCGACCGGGCCGGCGACCCGGACCGGATCAAGGACCTGGCCGCGGTCCGGGCGGACTTCGAGGACAAGTGGGTGGCGTGGAACGTCGTACGGGCGGTGCTGCACACGGTCGCGTTCGGCCTGGCGGCGTATGCGCTGATCGTGTACGGGGCGCACCGGCTCGCCGACGGCGCGGAAGCGTCGCGGGGCCCGGCGCCGGCGTCGGTCGTGCAGGGCGTGGCGGGGTGGCAGCAGCCGCAGCAGCCCGTGGGGCCGGGCCCGGGGTGGCAGCCGCAGCCCCCGCAGGGCGCGCCGCAGGCGCAGCCGGGACCGCGCTGGGAGTACCGGGCGGCACCGTTCCCAGGTGCGCGGCCAGGGGCTGTCTCCCAGACGTGAGAGGCCGGAGCTGGGGTCGGCCTGGAACACGGAACCGGCCCTGGCTGAACGCCGAGGGCCGGTTCGCTGCGGGTTTGCCCCGAGGGTGCGGTGGGGGTCAGCTCTCGTCGATGGCGTTCAGCATCGCGTTTCCGACGTGGTCGGCGGCGTTGCGGTGGCCGTGGGCGTTGGGGTGCACCAGGGACAGCTGGTCAGGGGGCGTGATGAGGCCCTCCACCCACTTGTCGTCGTCGCAGACGCTGTGCCCCTGGGAGGAGTCGTAGAGATCGACAAAGCTGGCGGCTTCCTGCGTGCCGGTCGACTTCTCGATGGTCTTGTTGAGGGCTTCCAGGACGTCCTGGCGCAGCCAGTCGAGGTCGCCCTGGGTGATGGTGCCGAACTTCGTGATGTCCGCCCAGCCGCACTTGGAGGTGTCGTTGGGGACGATGGTGGGGTAGCCGACAGCGAGGATCTTCGCCTTCGTGGCGCGCTCGTGGAGCACGGTGAGCATCCGGTCGTATTCCTGGCTCACCTTGTTCAGCCGGGCCGGGATGCCGGCGGCCAGGGCGTCCTTGCACGGGGTGCCCTCGCCGTCGGCTTCGCCGCCCAGCCGGGTGCACTTGTCGAGGATGTCGGCGAAGCCGAGGGTGTTTCCACCCACGCCGACGGTGATGACGTCGGTGTCGGGGTCCACCGCCTCTGACTGAGGGGGCACCGCGGGGAACGGGTAGTCCGGGTCCGGGAAGTGGGGCGGGAAGTGGTGGCCGATCGGCTCCTGGGCCTGGTCGGTGACGTTGTCGATGGTGGCGGCGCCGCAGCTGACGTTCTTGGTCAGGTCGAAGAAGTACCAGAGGTCCTGGTAGGCGACCTCGGGGTAGGACTTGTCGGTGCGCTCGCAGCCGTCGCGCGGGTAATCGATGGGGTCGCCCGCGGCCTTGATGACCCCGGCGGTGTAGGAGTCACCCAGGGCGACCCACTGCTTCTTCTCGGCCGCGGCGGCGGATTGCGCTCCGGCGAACGGCGCGGGGACGGCGGCGCAGGCGGCGAGAACTGCGGCCGAGCCGAGTAGGGCGAGACGGGTACGGAAGCGTGCCACGACATCTCCAGGGTGGGGGTGACAATTCCGTCTCGACCGTATACGCAGAGTTACGGATCATGCCGGTTCGGTAGCGGAACGTACCCTTTTGGGGTGCTGTCTCACGATGCTGAGCAGCTTCCCACGCGTGATCTGGTATCCGCGCCCCTCAGTCCCGGCTCCAGATGAGGATGGCGGCGAGGTGGAGTGCGGCCAGGATCCGTTCCATCAGTGATCAACAACCGGACAGGCGCATCCGATCAACCGACGGAAAGGACAAGGAGACACGCTCTAGCCCTGCCCCGGGCCGCGCAGGGTGCGCTGCATGAGGACCGTGTCGAGCCACTTCCCGTGCTTGAACCCCACCTCCGTCAGCCGCCCCACCTCGGTGAACCCGAACCGCCTGTGCAGCCGGGGCGAGGTGTCGTCGCCGGTGTCGGCGATCACCGCCATGATCTGCCGCACGTCCGTGCCCGCGCACCGCTCGACCAGCTCGGCCAGCAGCGCGCCGCCGATGCCCTGCCCCGTCCGGCCGGGCGCGAGGTAGATGGTGTTCTCGACGGTGTGCCGGTAGGCCGGCTTGGGCCGCCAGGGCGCGGCGTAGGCGTAGCCGGCGACGCTCCCGGCCGCCTCGGCGACGAGGAACGGCAGGCCGCGTTCGGCCAGGTCGCGCAGCCGCTGCCGCCAGTACGCGGGCGGCGGCGGGGTCTCCTCGAAGGTGATCACGGTGTCGGTGACGTAGTACGCGTAGATCTCGGCGATCGCTGCCATGTCCTGGGGTGCGGCGGGGCGGATGAGGGCGCCCGGCGGGGAGGTCGACACCTGCCCATTGTGCGCCGGGCCCGGAACGCGCCCCGGGGGCGGGTGTCCTACGGGCCGGAGGGCCCGGC
>NZ_JACBXC010001720.1 GCF_013870535.1 Streptomyces phytophilus
CCCCCGGCCCTACCCGCGGCTCCACGCCGGGCCGGCCGCCTCAACCCCCGGCCGGGGAAGCCGGGTTCGCAAGGTCGGGGCCGTGCCATGACGAGTTCCTCTCACCGGGTGTGATCCGGTGAGAAAGCTACGGACCGGCGGCCTTCGCCGGCGTCCCGCCGCAGAGCCCATCTGCCGCGTAGCTCTCAGGTATGACGGGTACGGGCCGCGGCGGCGCCCAGCCGCCCAACAGCCCCGCCCGGCCCTCGCTCAGCCCCGCAGCACCGCCCTGTCGACCAGCGTGACCAGCGGCACCTCGAACTCCGTGCGCTGCGTCTCCGGCCGCGCCGCCAGATAGCCCCGCACCCGCGCGAGCAACTGCGCCCGCTCGTCCTCCGGGAGCAGCAGCAGGCGCGAGTGCGTGGCGACCATCGCGGTCAGCGAGTCGCGCGTGTAGCGCAGCCGGTTGGGGAACCGCTGCCGCTGCACCGGCTCGTAGCGTTCGTCGGCCGGCACCTCCACCTCGTCCGACAGGTCCGCGAAGCACGCCTCGCCGCGCGTGACCTCGTCAAGGCCGATGATCCAGTCCACCTCGCGGTCGCCCTGGTTCCACAGCCCGGCGACCACCCCGCCCGGCCGCAGCACCCGGGCGATCTCCGGCAGCGCCCGCTGCGGGTCGAACCAGTGGAACGCCTGCCCCACCAGCACCGCGTCCACCGAACCGGCCGGCAGCGGGATCCGTTCCGCCGTGCCCTCGTGCGCCGGCACGTCCGGGTGCGCGCGCCGCAACTCCGCCCGCATCGCCTCGTCCGGCTCCACGGCCGTGGTCGGCACTCCCGCCGCGACGAGCGCGGCGGTCAGCTTGCCGGTGCCCGCGGCGAGGTCGAGGACGTGGAGGCCGTCGCGGTCGGCGACCGGCGCCAGGGCCCATCGGACCGCGGCGGCGGGGTAGTCGGGGCGGAATTCGGCGTAGGCCCCGGCCTGGCTGCCGAAGGAGGAGGCGCGCCGCCGGTGCAGCTCGTGGTCCGTAGTCATGATCGCTACGGTACGCC
>NZ_JACBXC010001721.1 GCF_013870535.1 Streptomyces phytophilus
GCGGTGGTGTCGGAGGAGCTGTCGTCGGAGGCGGTGTCGCCGGTGCCCTCGTCCTCGCCCTCGGCGGCGGCGGGCTCGGCGTCGTCGCCGTTCCCGGCGTCGTCCGCGTCGTCCGCGTCCTCGGCGGGCAGCAGGGCCAGCACGGGCGCCGGGCTCTCCGGCTCCTCCGCGCCCTCCTCGGGGACCTCGATCCAGCGGACGACCTCGCCGTTGTCGTACGTCTGGATCGCCTTGAACACCAGCTGGTCGGCGTCCTCGGGCAGGGCGCCCATGGAGACCGGGAAGCGCTGGAACGTCCCCGGCTCGACCTTCCCGCCGGACCACGTGACCTTGCTCGCCGCCTCGGTGATCTTCTCGCCGTGCGACTCGATCGGGGTGTCGAGCTTGGCCTGCTCCACCTTCACGTCCCAGCCGGGCACGGGCTCGGGCATGACGGACGTCAGCGGGTGGTCGGTCGGCAGCGTGACCTCCAGCTTGACCGTGGAGGCGTCGTCGCGTTCGTTGGGCACCTTGAAGTTGACGGTGGCGTACCCGCCCTGCTCGGCCTCGCCCGGGTCGATGCTGACGTGCGCGGCGGCGGGCCCGGCGATGAGCAGGACGGCGCCGGCGGCGACGGCGGTGCTGACGGACATTCGCCGCATACGTGATGACTTCATGAGTGACACACTCCGGTCGGTGTGGATGGATTGGGGGTTGGCGCGCGTGCGGCAGCGGCGCGACCACCCGCTCACCCGAGGCCGCACGACCGCGTCCGCCCGTGTCGTACGGGGCGTGCGGCGCGTGACCGTAAGCCGGAGGGGTGCCGTCGCGTCAGGCCGCGAGGGCGAAGACCGGAGGCCCGCGGCGTACGACGGTGTGCTGCAGTTCGCGTACGGTACGGGCGCTCTGCCCGTCGTACGCCGTCCGCGCCCGGGGGCGCGCAGCCGGCCGGCCCGCGCCGTCGAACCCGGCGTCGAGGGCCCGCACGTAGCGCACGGCGGCGCGCAGCGGGGCGAGGCCGGTGCCGCTGCCGGCCGCGAGGCGCAGCAGG
>NZ_JACBXC010001722.1 GCF_013870535.1 Streptomyces phytophilus
GTACCGGCACCCGCGCCGCCGCGGGCGCCGGCACGCCATCGGGAACGTACTGCAGCACAACGGTGACGGGAACGCGTCCCTCACCTCGTAGACTGCGGTGCGTGGACACGACTCTGGACCCGTCCCCCCATCCGCAGGGAGGGTGGGGAGACCCCATGGTCGGGCAGATGCTCGACGGGCGCTACCGCGTCGACGCACGCATCGCCACCGGCGGCATGGCCACGGTCTACCGGGCGCTCGACACCCGGCTCGACCGGGTGCTGGCCGTCAAGGTCATGCACCCCTCGCTGGCCGCCGACTCCTCCTTCGTGCAGCGGTTCATCCTGGAGGCCAAGTCGGTCGCCGGGCTCGCCCACCCGAACGTCGTGGGCGTCTACGACCAGGGCACCGACGGCCCGCACGTCTTCCTGGCCATGGAGTACGTCCCGGGCTGCACCCTGCGCGACGTGCTGAACGACCGCGGCGCCCTGCAGCCGCGGGCCGCGCTGGACATCCTGGAGCCCGTGCTCGCCGCGCTCGGCGCCGCGCACCGGGCCGGTTTCGTCCACCGCGACATGAAGCCGGAGAACGTCCTCATCGGCGACGACGGCCGCGTCAAGGTCGCCGACTTCGGGCTCGTCCGCGCCGTGAACACCCACACCACCGCCTCCACCGGCACCGTGCTCGGCAGCGTGTCGTACCTGGCGCCCGAGCAGATCGAGCGCGGCGCCGTCGACCCCCGGGTCGACGTGTACGCCTGCGGCGTGATGCTCTACGAGATGCTCACCGGCACCAAGCCGCACGCCGGCGAGCACGCAGCGCACGTGCTCTACCAGCACCTGCACGAGGACGTCGAGCCGCCGTCCGCCGCCGTCCCGGGGCTGTCCGAGCAGCTGGACGACCTGGTCGCCACCGCCGCCGCCCGCAACCGCGACACCCGCCCCGCGGACGCCGTCGAGCTGCTGTCCGCCGTACGCGCCGCCCGCGCGGAGCTGACCGACGCGGAGCTGGACGCGGTGCCGCCGCAGGCCGTCGCCGAGGAGCGGA
>NZ_JACBXC010001723.1 GCF_013870535.1 Streptomyces phytophilus
GGCGAGCGGGGCGACGAGCCGCAGCACAGCGGCCCGCTCACCCTGTTGACCCCGCAGGAGCTGCAGGTCGTACGGCTGGCCGCCGGCGGTCGCACCAACAAGGAGATCGCCGCGCAGCTCTTCCTCAGCCCACGGACCGTCGGCCACCACCTCTACAAGGCGTACCCGAAGCTCGGCGTCACCGGGCGCGCCGAGCTGGCCCACCTCGTCCGGTGACCGGCGCCGGTCGTCGGCCTCCCGGACACCAGTCACGATGACTGATACGTCAGCGGTACGCCGCGCCTAGCGTTTCGGGCATCAGGGCAGCGGCCGTCGGCCGTACGACGAGGAGACGACGATGACGAAGTACTTCCTGAGCCTCCCGCACGACTCCGCCGAGGAGCCGACGATGGAGGACATGGACCCCGCGGAGCTGCAGGAAGTCATGGCCGCGGTCGGTGCGTTCAACACCGCCATTCAGGAGGCGGGCGCGTTCGTGACCGCCGGGGGGCTGCAGCCGCCGTCGAGCGCGACCACGGTGGACTACTCCGGAGACAGCCCCGTACTCACATCGGGCCCGTTCGTCGAGGCCGACGAGTACCTCGGCGGCTTCTGGATCATCGAGGCCGAGAACGACGACGTCGCGATCGAATGGACCAAGCAGGCTTCGCGGGCGCTGCGCAGCAGGATCGAGGTGCGTGCCCTCCAGGAGGAACCCGGCGCCTGACGATCCGCGCACCGGCCCGGAAACAACTGGATCCCGTCCGATCGGAACGATCGGGCGGGATCTCGTGAACCGCCTACGAGGTCACTCGTGAACGGCCCTGAAGTGGACCTGTGGGGATTTGAACCCCAGACCCCCTCGATGCGAACGAGGTGCGCTACCGGACTGCGCTACAGGCCCTCACAACGGAAGGAACCTTAGCATCCCGGATCGCCGCCCAGGAAATCGGTTCCGGTCGCCGGCAGCCGCCCGCTACTCGTTGGCGGCGCGGCGGCGGGGCGGGTCCGCGTACTGGTCGAAGAGGGGGGTGCGGCTGGTGGGG
>NZ_JACBXC010001724.1 GCF_013870535.1 Streptomyces phytophilus
AGTGCGTGTGCGCCGAGACGTACAGCACCTCGCGCCCGTCCCGGCCCGCCGTCCGCCACGCGCCGGCGGACGTCCGGTGCAGCGCGGCGAGCAGCGCCACCAGCGAGGACGAGGACGCGGAGTCCTGGATGACGCCGCCGCCACCGCCGGCGAAGGTGAACTCGGCGGGCAGGCCCGTGGCGTCGGCGAGCTGGTCGAGGAGGTGCTGCTCCAGCTCCGTACAGGCCGGGGACGTCGACCAGAGCATGCCCTGGGTGCCGAGGCCGGTGGAGAGCATGTCGCCGAGCAGGGAGGCGAGGGAGGCGTTGGCGGGGAAGTACGCGAAGAAGCCGGGGTGCTGCCAGTGCGTGGACGCGGGCACCACGACGCGGTCCATGTCCGCCAGCACCGCCGTCAGCGGCTCGCCCTCCTCCGGCAGCTTCGCCGGCAGCCGCTCGCGCACCCAGCCGGGCTCGACGCCGGGCAGCACCGGCAGGTCGCCGACGCGGGCGCGGTAGTCGGCGATCCAGTCGACGTAGGCGTGGCCCAGCTCGCGGAACTCTTCCGGGGACAGATCTCGCTGTGACATCCGCGCATCGTAGGCCGCCGCGGAATCCCGCTGGCAAGGCCCGTACGGCATCGAGCACAATGCGACGCATGAGCGGCAAGGGGGGCGCCAGGGGCCCGGAGGAGTACGCCCGCTGGACGCGGACGCCGCTCGGCGCGGACCAGTCCCTGTACCTGATGACGGCGTGCTTCACCGCCCACCGCTACGCGCCGCACGCGCACCACGAGTTCGCCGTCGGCGTGTGCACGCACGGCGCGGAGGTCATCGACTACCGCGGCGAGCGGGTCCGGGCCGGCCCCGGCAGCATCGTCGTCCTCGCCCCCGGCGAGGCCCACACCGGCGGCCCGCTGGGCGACGAGGGCTACGGCTACCGCGCGTTCTACCCCTCCATGGCGCTGCTCACCGACGGCGCCTGCACCGACGCCCACTTCGCCGACCCCGTCATCGACGACCCGGCCCTGGCCGCCGCGCTGCG
>NZ_JACBXC010001725.1 GCF_013870535.1 Streptomyces phytophilus
CGGCGGGTCGCCGAGTACGGCGCCGGGTGGGTCCTCGGCGGCGGGCGGCCCGAGCAGCTGGCCGCGGGCGCCGCGAAGGCCAGGGCGGCGTGGCGCGAGGCGGGCCGGGAGGGCGAGCCGCGGGTGGCGGCCCTGGCGTACGCGAGCCTCGGCGCGGACGCCGAGGAGCACGCCCGCAACTACCTGCTGGACTACTACGGGTTCCTCGGCGACTTCGCAGAGAAGATCGTCGAGGGGGCGCTGACCTCGCCGAAGGCGATCGCCGCCGCGAAGGCCGCGTTCGCGGACGCGGGCTGCGGCGAGCTGGTGCTCTTCCCCTGCAACCCGGACGTGGCGCAGGTCTCGCTGCTCGCGGAGGCCGCCGGGCTGTAGGACCGCGGGCCCGCCGGAGCGCGGGTGGCGGGAACGTACGGACGAAGGGCGGGGAGCCGGCAGCGGGTCCCCGCTACTTCACCACCGCGACCTCGACGCCCACCGTCGCGAAGCGCCACAGCGCCTTGCCGTCCGCCCGCGACGAGCGCACACCGCCCGTCTTCGCGTCCGGGTCCGGTTCCGGCCGCGAGCCGTCGACCGCGGCGCTGAACCCTATGACCGTGCCCTCGGACTCCGTGAAGATCACCACGTGCTCGACCGGCACCCCGTCCGAGCCGGTGATCTGCCGCGACCGCGAGGTCACGGCGTACATGCCGGGCGGCGGGTCGACGGTGCTCGGCGTCACCCTGTACGTCCGCAGCACCGAGTTGTCCTCGCCGACGAGCCACACGCGGCGGTCCTTCAGCGCGTACACCACCCGCAGGCCGGTGCCCGAGCGGGCGGGCACTTCGAGCTTCTTCTCCTTGGCCTTGGACGGCTCGGGGCTGGCGACCCCCGGGCGGTTGCGGGCCAGCGAGTCGGGGGCGTTGGCGTTGGCCTGGTAGGCGAGGAAGGCGACCACGCCCAGGGCGGCGGCCGTCAGCCCGGCCACGAATTTCCCGCTGCCTGCCACGCGGTACGCCCCTTCCGTACGGCGGCCGTACGGCC
>NZ_JACBXC010001726.1 GCF_013870535.1 Streptomyces phytophilus
GAAGACGTTCCCCACCGCGTGGGCGCGCACCCCCGCGGCGCGCGCGGTGCGCAACGTGCTCCAGCGCGGGGTGCTCAAGCAGTACGCGTGGGCCAAGACCCGCCCGCAGATCGAGGGCCTGGACCTGCTGGAGTCGCTGCGCGGCCCGGCGATCTTCGTCGCCAACCACTCCAGCCACCTCGACACCCCGCTGATCCTCGGCTCGCTGCCCCGCCGCATCGCCGACCGCACGGCGGTGGGCGCGGCGGCGGACTACTTCTTCACGTCGACGGCGGTCAGCATCACCACCGCCCTGATGTTCAACGCCTTCCCGGTGGACCGCCACGGCTCGCGCCGCGGCGGTGCGTCGCTTCCGGCGGAGCTGATCGACGACGGCTGGAGCCTGCTGCTGTACCCGGAGGGCACGCGGTCGCACGACGGCTGGATGAGCTCGTTCAAGATGGGCGCGTCGCGCCTCTGCGTGAACATGGGCATCCCGGTGGTCCCGGTCGCGGTCCGCGGCACGTTCGCGGCCATGCCCCGCGGCAAGGCCCTCCCGACCCGCACGGGCACGCGCCTGGTGGTCCGCTACGGCCGCCCCCTCCCCCCGCAGGAGGGCGAGTCGGTGACGGACTTCCGCGCCCGCATGCTCCGCCACATCGCGGCGCTGTGGGCGGAGGAGGACCTGGGCTGGTACCAGTCCCTCCGCGCGGCGGAGGAAGGCCGCCTGGCCCTCCCGGAGGGCCGCACGACGGCGCTCCCACTGACGTCGACGCCGGTGGAGCAGGGCAAGCCGGTGGCGGAGTGGCGACGGGTATGGGAGGCGACGAGACCGTCGCTGGGCGACGGCCGCCGGAAGGTGTGGCGGGACGACTGACCAGGCGCGCTCCCCCCTGCCGGGGCAGGAGCCTCGCGGGGGTCGGGGACGACCTCCGGCGGCACCGGGCCTGAAGCGGAACGGGACGGGGCGGAGGCCGGACCTTGGGCGCTTGCCCATGCCGCAGGTACGGCGGCGGGGTCTGGGCCGGGGTCCCAGGGGC
>NZ_JACBXC010001727.1 GCF_013870535.1 Streptomyces phytophilus
CCGTGGCGGCGGGTGCCGTCGTGGCGTTCCGGGTCGTGTCCGCGCTCGTGTTCCGGGAGGAGCAGGTCAGCCTCGTCGCCGAGGAGGCCACCACCGACGACCTGCCGTTCGTCGTGCCGCTCGAAGCCCGGTCCGCGTACGTCGGGACCTCGTACGTACGCGACCTCGCGGGCGTCCTCGGCGGCACGTACACCGCCGACGCTCCGGGCGTCGGCATCGTCGAGTCGCTCGACGCTCTCGCCGGGCCCGGCTTCGACCCCGCCGAAGTGGACCCGCGGGTACGGGAGTTCTACGAGCACACCGCCCGCTTCACCCTCGACATCGAACCCCGCTGGCGGCTGTGGGTCCGCCCCGGCTACCTCCTCTACCGCACGCTGGTCGCCCAGCCCCTCGGCCAGGCCAACGTGCCGATGAACCAGCGCGAGGTGCAGCGCGGCATGCGCAGCCGCATCGACACGATCACCCCGGCACCGGACGGGAAGACCGCCGGGGAGACCGTCGGGGCGACCGCTGTGCGCGGCTGGATCCGGTCCTTCGCGGACACCGACGACCCCATCTACGTCGGCATCTACACCACGTACCGGCACGGCGGCCGCGGCTACGTCAGCGTCGGGTTCCCGCTCCCCCACGCCAGCTTCACCGCCACCCTCCTCCCCCGCGCCCGCCCCGGCGGCGGCCTGACGCTCACCAGCCACGTGGACGACGACGCCGGCACCGACCACCCCGGCCACTACCTGACGTACATCGACCCCGAGACGCGCGAGCTGACCACCCTCGGCGTGCACGGCTTCGCCGAGCGGCTCGACGTGTACGTCACCGACGACGGCCGGCTCCGCGCCGAACACGCCTTCTCCGTCTTCGGGATCCCCTTCCTCGTCCTGCACTACCGGATGGACCGCAAGCCATGACGCACGACGACTGGACCCCCGTCACCACCGGCGAGTCGGGGGCCGCCGTCTTCCGCAGCGCGGACGGCACCCGCTACGCCAAGCACGTACCCGCGACGGACCCCGCGGGCA
>NZ_JACBXC010001728.1 GCF_013870535.1 Streptomyces phytophilus
TGCCGCCGACGGCGGTGCCGACGTGTCGCGGCGGCTCTTCGTCGCCCGTACCGTCGCGATCGGCGCCACCGCCGTCGCCGCCGGGACCGTCGCGTACGGGGCGTACGGCGTGCTGGGCCGCGCGCCCCGGGTGAAGAACGTCTCCGTCCCGCTGACCAAGCTGCCCGCGTCCGCCCACGGCTACCGCATCGCCGTCGTCAGCGACATCCACCTCGGCCCCGTCCTCGGCCGCGGGCACACCCAGCGGATCGTCGACACCATCAACTCCCAGCGCCCCGACCTCGTCGCCGTCGTCGGCGACCTCGTCGACGGCTCCGTCGACCACCTCGGTACGGCCGCGGAGCCGCTGGGGCAGCTGGAGGCGCGCGACGGCTCGTACTTCGTCACCGGCAACCACGAGTACTTCACCGGCGCCGACGGCGCCGCCGAGTGGCTCGACCACCTCCGCGAACTCGGCCTGCACCCGCTGGAGAACGCCCGTACCGAGCTGGCCGGCTTCGACCTCGCCGGCGTCAACGACGTCTCCGGCGAGGACGTCGGCAGGGCCCCGGACTTCGCGCGCGCCCTCGGCGACCGCGACACCTCCCGCGCCTCGGTGCTGATGGCGCACCAGCCGGTCGTGATCCACGACGCGGTCGACCACGGCGTCGACCTCCAGTTGTCCGGTCACACGCACGGCGGGCAGATGTGGCCGGTCACGTACATCGCCGAGGCGGCGAACCCGACGCTGGCGGGGCTGGAGCGGTACGGCGACACGCAGTTGTACGTCACCCGCGGCGCCGGGGCGTGGGGGCCGCCGGTGCGGGTGGGGGCGCCGTCGGACATCACGATGGTGCGGCTGGAGTCGCCGCGGGCGTGAGCGCGGGGGTACGGGCGGTCCCGTAGCCCCGCGCCCTACGTCTCCGCCGCCAGCACCCGGCACAGCGCCGCCAGCGCCCCCGGGTACAAGTGGTCCGGCGGCGTCCCGTACCCCACCACCAGCGCCTCGCCCCGCGCCCCCGGCGCCTCCCCCACCGG
>NZ_JACBXC010001729.1 GCF_013870535.1 Streptomyces phytophilus
GAGGAACTGCCGTCGGGTGGTCAACCGGCTCCCCCTCTCGGACGACTGGTGCCGATGAACAGCGCCGTCCGGAGGCGGTGGCGGGGCGGGCGCGCAGTGTCCCGGGCCGCGTCACCCGCCGGGGGTGAGCCGGTCCGGCAGCCGGATCCGCACGTGGCGGAACCGGGCCGGGAAGCGGTGCGACGGCGCCCGTATCCGGGTACGGGCCGGGCGCCTTACTGCCGCGCCGTCTGGTCGGGACGGCGGAATGGCCGCGCAGGGGTGACCTACGGATCAGTTCCCCCCGGACTGCGTCTACCCCGTGCGCTTGCGTACGGCTTGACGTTTCGAGGGGGACCCTACCACCAACGATCGACGCTCCCGCGCGCGTTGAGGCCCGGCGGAGGCGCTGGCTCCGCCGGGCGCCGTAGCCGCTACTCGCGTCCGTCCCGTCCCTCGCGCCACTCGCGTACCAGCGTGTCGGCGTCCAGCGGCGCGAGCTTCAGCGGCGGGCCGACGGCGGGCGCCCGGTGGGCCGCGAGGATCTTCTCGTTGACCTCCGCGACGATCGCGCGCACCTCCTTCTCGCTCCGCGCCCTGGTCACGGCGGCGAGGGCGGCCTCGGCCTCCTTGCGGACGGCGGGGGAGGGCGGCAGCGCGGACAACTGCTCGCGCGCCATCTTCGCCCTGACCCACCACAGCTCGTCGTACGGCCGGTCGAGATCGGCCAGCGGCTTGCCCCGGCCCGGGAGGTCGTCGAACTCGCCGCGCTCCTCCGCCTCGCGGATCTGCCGGTCGACCCAGGACTCGAAGCTCACACCCGGGGGCTTGCGTTCGGTCATGTGCGGTGCTCCCTCCGCTCGCGGCGCGCGTCGGCCGGCCGTTCTCGCACCTCCACGGTAACGACCGCGCCGCGGGCCGCGGCGCGCGGGCGGCGTCGCGCCGATGGCGGCGCCCGGCTTGCGCAGACCTTGGTGACAATTCAGACAATGGCCTCGGAAGGTGTCCATCCGGCCCCGATAGGGAGACCCTCGTGC
>NZ_JACBXC010000173.1 GCF_013870535.1 Streptomyces phytophilus
CGTGCTTTCGCGGTGCATCGGCGCTCCTGAGGGGGATGAGCGGGAGGCTTCGACGCGGGTGGGTCACCCGTACACTCGGAGCCTTGGCACGCCGGGTGACCTGCTACTTAACGCAACCGGAACGACGGCGGCCGGGAAGCCCACAAATACCTCCACCGGCCGAAACCACCGCGCAATGGACACGCGATCCTCGCCCGTTCGAGTGGCCGCGGTCACCGTGGGTTCACCGCGGCGGGAACGCGCCGCGCACGCCCCCCTGGCGGCTATGCGCCAACGCCGCAATCCGCCACACTCAACTCCCCCCGCGCGCGCGTGCCTTGCTGATAGATATGCGGGCAGTCGGCACCGGATGCCGGTTTCCACACAGGTGGGGGTTGAACAAGAGATGACGATCTCTCCCAGACGCACGCCCAGACGCACACCCGGGCGCATACCGGGGGGCGGACGGTCACGCGCCGCCGCCCGGATAGCCCTCGCGGCCGGACTGGCCGCCGCGCTCACCGCGACCGGCTCGGCAGCCGGCCAGGCCGCGGAGGGCGCCCCGGAGCCCGACCGGCCCAAGGCCGCGGCGGACAAACTCGGGGCGAAGGACGCCGAACTGCTCGCCGAGGCGAAGGCGGGGGGCGACAAGAATGTCACGCTGCTCGTCGCCGTCGAGCCCGGTGAGACGGCCGGGGTCGCCGACACCTTCCGCGCCGTACGCGGCGCCTCCGTCGGCCGTACGCACGACAGACTCGGCTACGTCCGCGCCACGGTGCCCACCGGCCGCGCCGACGCCGCCATCGACAAGGCCGCGAAGCTCTCCGCGGTCCAGGGCATCGATCTGAACGAGGAGATCGAACTGCCGGACCCGCGGCCGGTCGCCGACCGGGCGAAGGGCGACAAGGGCAGCGGCGCCAAGGGCCTCTACCCGGCGCCCGACCGCTCGACCCCGGCCAAGAACCCGTACCAGCCGGCCCACGAGACCGGCGCCGTCGACTTCGTCAAGAAGAACCCGAAGGCCGACGGCCGCGGCGTCACCATCGGCATCCTCGACTCCGGCGTCGACCTGGCCCACCCCGCGCTGCGCAGGACCACCACCGGCGAGCGCAAGATCACCGACTGGGTGACGGCCACCGACCCGATCGTCGACGGCGACCGCACCTGGCGCCCGATGGTCACCGACGTCTCCGGCCCGTCCTTCACGTTCGAGGACCGCGAGTACACCGCCCCGCGCGGCGACTACTCCGTCAGCCTCTTCAGCGAGAACGCCACGCTGGGCGGCGAGATGCAGGGCGACCTGAACCGCGACGGCGACACCACCGACTCCTGGGCGCTGCTGTACGACGCCGCGGCCGGCACGGTGCGCGTCGACCTCGGCGACGACGGCGACTTCACGAACGACAAGCCGATGGCCCCGTACGGCGAGGACCACGAGTTCGCCTACTTCGGCGCCGACGACCCGGGCACGGCGATCGCCGAGGCGATCCCGTTCGTCGTGGAGATCCGCAAGGACGTGCCGATGGACCCGTACGGCGGGGACTGGGTCGGCAAGACGGAGGACTTCGTCAACATCGGCGTCGTCGAGGGCGCGCACGGCACCCACGTCGCCGGCATCACCGCCGCCAACGGCCTCTTCGGCGGCAGGATGGACGGCGCCGCGCCCGGCGCCAAGCTCGTCTCCTCCCGGGCCTGCACCTGGAGCGGCGGCTGCACCGCGGTCGCGCTCACCGAGGGCATGATCGACCTGGTCGCCGTCCGCGGCGTCGACGTCGTCAACATGTCGATCGGCGGCCTGCCGCCGCTCAACGACGGCAACAACGCCCGCGCCGCGCTGTACAACCGGCTCATCGACACCTACGGCGTGCAGCTGGTCATCTCCGCGGGCAACGACGGCCCCGGCGCCAACACCATCGGCGACCCCGGCCTGGCCGACAAGGTCATCAGCGTCGGTGCGGCCGTGTCCCGCGAGACCTGGGCCGCCAACTACGGCAGCCAGGTCAGGACCAAGTACGCGATGATGCCGTTCTCCTCCCGCGGCCCGCGCGAGGACGGCGGCGCCACCCCGACGATCACCGCCCCCGGCGCGTCGGTCAACACCATCCCGACCTGGCAGCCCGGCTCCCCCGTCGCCGAGGCCGGCTACGAACTGCCGCCCGGCTACGGCATGCTCCAGGGCACCTCGATGTCCTCGCCGCAGACCGCCGGCGCCGCGGCGCTGCTGCTCTCCGCCGCCGAGCGGGAGGGCATCGACGTCACCCCGAACGCCCTGCGCACCGCGCTGACCTCCACCGCCGACCACATCCCCGGCGTGCAGACCTACGCGGAGGGCGCCGGCCGGGTCGACGTCGTGGACGCCTGGGACTCCCTGGAGGACGGCGCCACGGCGTACGAGTACCAGGTGAAGGCGCCCGTCGACACCGTGCTCGACGGCTTCCTCGCCACCCCCGGCGTGGGCACCGGCGTCTACGACCGCGAGAGCGGCCCGGCGCGCGGCGAGTCCGAGACGTACGAGATCACCCTCACCCGCACCACCGGGCCGGCCGGCGGCACGCCGCACGAGCTGGACTGGCAGGGCAACGACGGCACGTTCAAGCTGCTCGGCGACGACGACGTCACGCTGCGCCGCGGCCAGCCGCTGACCGTCAGGGTGCAGGCCGAGCCGCGCTCGGCGGGGCTGCACAGCGCCGCGCTGCTGGTCGACGGCAAGCGCACCGAGGGCATCGACCACCGGGTGCTGACGACGGTGGTCGCCTCGCAGGACCTGGCGGCGCCCGCGTACGGGCACCGGGTGTCGGACGAGACGCAGCGCAACGCGACCCGTTCGTACTTCGTGAAGGTCCCCGAGGGCGCGAAGACCCTGGAGGTGGCGATGAGCGGCCTCGCGGGCAAGAGCCAGACCCGCTGGATCGCGATCGACCCGTGGGGCATTCCGGCCGACGAGACCTCGACGCCGTTCTGCTACAACAACTACGACAACCCGGCCAACACCTGCCGTCCCGACCTGCGCTCCTACGACAACCCGATGCCGGGCGTGTGGGAGATCGAGGTCGAGTCGCGGCGCACCTCGCCGGAGCTGGACAACCCGTTCACGGTCGAGGCGACCGTGCTCGGCGCGGCCTTCGACCCCGAGGTGCAGACGATCGACGAGGCGAAGGTCGGCACGCCCAGCCCGGTGGAGTGGACGGTGACCAACGGGTTCGCCCCGGTCGCCGGCAGGCTCGCCGGCGGGCCGCTGGGCTCCGGCCTGGCGGAGCGCCCGGGCATCGCGGCGGGTGCGACGAACACCACGACGATCGAGGTCGCCGAGGGCGTCACCCGGCTCGACGCGGTGATCGGCGCCACCTCCGACGCCAACGCGGACCTGGACCTGACGGTCTACCGCGACGGCGAGCCGGTGGCGCAGTCCGCGGACGCCGACTCGGAGGAGGGCGTGACCCTCACCGACCCGGAGCCCGGGACGTACACCGTGGAGGTCTTCGCCTACGACGTGCCGGCGGGCACGACGGAGTACGACTACCGCGACGTGTACTTCTCCCCGGCGCTGGGCGAGGTGAGCGTCGGCGACGAGCCGGTGGAGCTGGACAGCGGCGCCGGCGCCGAGGTCGGTGCCGAGGTCACGGTGGCGGCGCCCGGGCCCGAGGGGCGCGAGTTCTTCGGCGAGGTGCAGCTCCAGAACGCCCGCGGCACGGTGGCGGGCGCGGGCAGCGTGCGGATCGGGACGGTCGTGCCGTAACCGGGCGCACCCGTCCCGTACGTCCGTGACATCTGTTACGTCCCGTACGTACCGAAGGAACCCGCGGGGGCGGGACACCGGCACTGCCGGTGTCCCGCCCCTGTGGCGTGTGTCTCAGTCCGCCGCGCGGGCGCACCCGGGGCGGGCGGCTGGGCAGGGGAAACGACTGGAGCCAGCCGCCCGGCGCCCGGCATCATGGTGGGCGGACCCGCACCCGTGAACGGAGAGCCATGAAGATCGGAATCGTCGGAGCCACCGGCCAGGTCGGCGGAGTGATGTGCGACATCCTCGCCGAGCGGGCCTTCCCGGTGGACCAGCTGCGCCTGTTCGCGTCGGCCCGGTCCGCGGGGCGCACGCTGCCGTGGCGGGACGCTCCGGGCGGCACGGTCACGGTGGAGGACGCCGGCACCGCCGACTACTCCGGGCTCGACATCGTGCTGTTCTCCGCCGGCGGCGCCACCTCCAAGGCGATCGCCGAGAAGGTCGCGGCGCAGGGCCCGGTCGTGATCGACAACTCCTCGGCGTGGCGCCGCGACCCCCGGGTGCCGCTCGTGGTCTCCGAGGTCAACCCGCACGCGATCGCCGACCGCCCCAAGGGCATCATCGCCAACCCGAACTGCACCACGATGGCCGCGATGCCCGTGCTCAAGCCACTGCACCGCGAGGCGGGCCTGGTCTCCATGGTCGTCGCCACCTACCAGGCGGTCTCCGGCTCCGGCCTCGCGGGCGTGGAGGAGCTGTTCCAGCAGGTCCGCGCCGTCGGCGAGGAGGCGCCGAAGCTGACCCGCGACGGCGCTGGGGCCGACTTCCCCGAGCCGGAGAAGTACGTGGCCCCGATCGCGTACAACGTGCTCCCGATGGCGGGCTCCCTCGTCGACGACGGGCTGAACGAGACGGACGAGGAGCAGAAGCTGCGCCACGAGTCGCGCAAGATCCTGGAGATCCCGGAGCTGAAGGTCTCCGGCACCTGCGTCCGCGTCCCCGTCTTCACCGGGCACTCGCTCCAGGTCAACGCCCGCTTCGCCGAGCCGCTGAGCCCCGCGCGGGCCGCGGAGGTGCTGGCGGGGGCGGAGGGCGTGGCGCTCGCGGACGTGCCGACGCCGCTGGGCGCGGCCGGGCGGGACGTGTCGTACGTGGGGCGCATCCGGCCGGACGAGACGGCGGAGAACGGGCTGGCGCTGTTCCTCTCGGGCGACAACCTGCGCAAGGGGGCGGCGCTGAACGCGGTGCAGATCGCCGAGCTGGTGGCGGCGGAGCTGCGCTGACCGGCGTCCTGGCCCTCGCCCGACCAGGTTTTCCACAGGCGGCACCGGGGTCTGCGGCCCCGGTGCCGCAGTCGTCCACAGGCCGCTCCGCGCAGGCGCCCGGCGTGCGAGGATTGCGGTCAGTCGTAGGGGTAAGGAGTAGCCCAGGTGCCTGGCACGAATCTGACCCGGGAAGAGGCGCGGGAGCGCGCGCGCCTGCTGAAGGTGGACGCGTACGAGATCGACCTCGACATCTCCGGCGCCAAGGAGGCCGAGGAGGGGGGCACCTTCCGGTCGGTGACGACGGTGCGCTTCTCGGCCGCCGAGGAGGGCGCGGAGTCCTTCGCCGACCTCGTCGCGCCCGAGGTGCACGAGGTGGTGCTGAACGGCACCGCGCTCGACCCCGCCGAGGTCTTCGCCGACTCCCGGATCGCCCTGCCGGGGCTGCGCGCGGGGGAGAACGAGCTGCGGGTCGTCGCCGACTGCGCGTACACCAATACGGGTGAAGGGCTGCACCGCTTCGTCGACCCGGTGGACGGCGAGACGTATCTGTACACGCAGTTCGAGGTGCCCGACGCGCGCCGGGTGTTCGCCAGCTTCGAGCAGCCGGACCTCAAGGCGGAGTTCGCCTTCACGGTGACCGCGCCGGAGGGCTGGCAGGTCATCTCCAACTCCCCCGCACCGGAGCCGGCCGCCGGGGTGTGGCGTTTCCCTCCCACCCCGCGCATCTCGACGTACATCACGGCGCTGATCGCCGGGCCGTACGCGTCGGTGCACGGCACCTGGGAGGGCGAAGGGCGGACGGTGCCGCTGGGCGTGTACTGCCGTCCCTCGCTCGCGGAGTACCTGGACGCGGAGGCGATCTTCGCGGTCACGCGGCAGGGCTTCGACTGGTTCCAGAAGCGCTTCGACTACCCGTACCCGTTCGAGAAGTACGACCAGCTCTTCGTCCCGGAGTTCAACGCCGGCGCGATGGAGAACGCGGGCGCGGTCACCTTCCGGGACCAGTACGTGTTCCGCTCCAAGGTCACCGACGCGGCGTACGAGATGCGGGCCGACACGATCCTGCACGAGCTGGCCCACATGTGGTTCGGCGACCTGGTGACCATGGAGTGGTGGAACGACCTCTGGCTGAACGAGTCGTTCGCCACCTACTCCTCCACCGCCTGTCTCGCCCAGGCGACCGGCTCGCGCTGGCCGCATGCGTGGACGTCGTTCGCGAACCAGATGAAGACGTGGGCCTACCGGCAGGACCAGCTGCCGTCCACGCACCCGATCATGGCCGAGATCTCCGACCTCGACGACGTCCTGGTCAACTTCGACGGCATCACGTACGCCAAGGGCGCCTCGGTGCTCAAGCAGCTCGTGGCGTACGTCGGCGAGGACGAGTTCTTCCGCGGCGTGCAGGCGTACTTCAAGCGCCACGCCTTCGGCAACACCCGGCTCAGCGACCTGCTCGGCGCGCTGGAGGAGACCAGCGGCCGCGACTTGGCGGCCTGGTCCAAGGCGTGGCTGGAGACCGCCGGGATCAACGTGCTGCGGCCCGAGCTGGAGACCGACGCGGACGGCGTCGTCCGGTCGTTCGGCATCCGCCAGGAGGCCCCCGCGCTGCCCGCGGGCGCCAAGGGCGAGGCGGTGCTGCGCCCGCACCGCATCGCGGTGGGGCTGTACGACCTGAAGGACGGCCGGCTGGTACGCACCGACCGGCTGGAGCTGGACATCGACGGCGAGCTGACCGACGTGCCGCAGCTGGCGGGCCGCCCCCGCCCCGCGGTCGTCCTGCTCAACGACGACGACCTCACCTACGCCAAGGTCCGCCTCGACCCCGTCTCCCTGGACGTCGTCACCCGGCACCTCGGCGACTTCGAGACCACGCTGCCGCGGGCGCTGTGCTGGGCGTCGGCCTGGGACATGACCCGCGACGGCGAGCTGGCCACCCGCGACTACCTGGACCTCGTCCTCTCCGGCATCCGCAAGGAGAGCGACATCGGCGTGGTGCAGTCCCTGCACCGCCAGGTGAAGCTGGCCCTCGACCTCTACGCGGCCCCCGACTGGCGCGAGACGGGCCTGGCCCGCTGGTCGGCGGAGACCGAGACCCAGCTGCACGCCGCCGAGCCGGGCGGCGACCACCAGCTCGCCTGGGCCCGCGCCTTCGCGGCCACCGCCCGCACCGACGGCCAACTCGACCTGCTCGCGGGCCTCCTCGACGGCTCCCACACCCTCGACGGCCTGGAGGTCGACACCGAGCTGCGCTGGGCCCTGCTGCACCGCCTGGCTGCCACCGGCCGCGCCGGCGACGACGCCATCGCGGCGGAGCTGGAGCGCGACAAGACCGCCGCCGGCGAACGCCACGCGGCCTCGGCACGGGCGGCCCGGCCGACCGCGGCGGCGAAGTCGCGCGCGTGGACGGAGGTCGTCGAGGAGGGCAACCTCGCCAACGCCGTCCAGGAGGCGGTGATCGGCGGCTTCGTCCAGACCGACCAGCGCGAACTGCTGGCCCCGTTCACGGCGAAGTACTTCGACGCGGTCAAGGACGTCTTCGACTCCCGCAGCCACGAGATCGCCCAGCAGATCGTCGTCGGCCTCTACCCGGCCCTCCAGGTCTCCCAGGCCACCCTGGACGCCACGGACGCCTGGCTCGCGGAGGCCCAGCCGCCCCCGGCCCTGCGCCGCATGGTGACGGAATCCCGCGCCGGCGTGGACCGCGCCCTTCG
>NZ_JACBXC010001730.1 GCF_013870535.1 Streptomyces phytophilus
GCTCGACTTCGCTGTCCTAGACCGGTCTGGGAAGGTCGTCGGGGAAACTAGGCCGCGGACCTGGAGCCGTCGACGCTGCTGCACCCGAAGTATCCGGGGTGAGTACGGCGCGGGCAGCCCGGTCCGCGCGGCTCTCCCGCGCCGGATTGCCCGGGCTTTGTGCTGGTCGGGGTGGGTGCGACGGGTTTCGGGGGCGGTGGAGTGACCTGTTCCCCCACCCGCCGCAGAACCCTGTGCCGGGCAGGTTCCCCGTGGGTAGGCTCCGCTCCATGGAGCGAGAGGTGCACGTACCGCAGCCCGCAGAAACCGTTCGCCGCGCCCTGTCAGACGCCGAGCGGGTCGCCCGCAGCGTCCCCGGGCTGACGCTCGACGAGAACCGGGCGGAGGAGGAGGGCACGCTGCGCGGCCGGCTCCGGCTCCGCGTCGCCGGCTCCAGCATCACGTACCGCGGCACGCTGCGGCTGACCCGGCGGGGCGACTCCGTCGTCGTGGCGGCCGAGGGCGAGGAGTCGCGCGGCAGCGGGGCGGTGACGGTGTCGCTGACCCTCACGCCGCGGGACGCGGACGAGGCGGGGACGACGGCGGTGCTGTACACGGGCACGGTGGCGAGCACGGGGCGGCTGGCCGCCGTCGAGGCGGCGCAGGCGGAGGCGGCGGGCGTACGGCTGCTGGAGCGCTTCGCGGAGAGCCTGGCGGCGGACCTGGAGGCCGCGGAGGCCGCGGAGACGGTCGAAGCGGCGGAGCACCCCGACGACGCGGTGCAGCCGGACGACGGCACCGACATCGGACTCGGCGACGACAACGAGCGGGCCATCCCCGGTATCCCGGCCCCCGAGCAGTCCGGCGAGACCCCGGCCGGCACCGGCAAGGTCTTCGACGCCGAGGTGCCGCCCCCGTCACTCGACCCGCTGGCCGACGACGTACTCGACGCCCTGTCCGACGAGGAGGAGGACACGGACGAGCCGGTCGACGACCTGCTGGAGGAGCCGGAGGCCGCGCACGCCCGGCGCACGATG
>NZ_JACBXC010001731.1 GCF_013870535.1 Streptomyces phytophilus
CCGGTGACCGCGCTGCAACTGTGGATCGGCGCCCTGACGCTGGTCACGAACGCCTTCTTCGTCGGCGCGGAGTTCGCGATGATCTCCGTACGGCGCAGCCAGATCGAGCCGCAGGCCAGGCGCGGGCACAAGCGCGCCCGCATCACGCTCCACGGCCTCGAACACCTCTCCGCGATGATGGCCACGGCCCAGCTCGGCATCACCGTCTCCTCGCTGGTGCTGGGCGCGGTCGCGGAACCGGCCATCGCCCACCTGCTGGAGCCCGGCTTCGAGGCGGCGAACGTGCCGTCCGCGGCCGTGCACCCGATCGCGTTCGTGATCGCGCTGACGGTGGCGACGTACCTGCACATGCTCATCGGCGAGATGATCCCGAAGAACATCGCGCTGGCCGCGCCGGTGCCCACCGTGCTGCTGCTGGGCCCGCCGCTGGTCGCGGTGACCCGCGCGCTGCGCCCGGTGGTCTTCGGCATCAACGCCTTCGCGAACGCGCTGCTGAAGCTGCTGCGGGTGGAGCCGAAGGACGAGGTGGCCGCGGTCTTCACCGACGACCAGCTCGCCCGGATGGTCACCGACGCCAGCCAGGCCGGGCTGCTGGAGCCGGCCGACGGCGAGCGGCTGCGGGACGCGCTGGAGCTGGGCACCCGGCCGGTCGGCGAGATCCTGGTGCCCGCGGGCACCATGACCACCGTCGAGGACACCGTCACCCCGGCCCGGCTGGAGCGGCTGGCCGCCGAGGCGGGCTTCTCCCGCTTCCCGGTCACCGACCGGGGCGGGGCGCTGCTGGGCTACCTGCACATCAAGGACACCCTCGGGGTGACGGACCGGGAGGCGCCGTTCCCGCGGACGGCGCTGCACCCGATGACCCGGGTGGCCATCGACACCCCGCTGGACGACACGCTCACCGCGCTGCGCGCCGCGGGCAGCCACCTGGCCGCCGTCACCGGGGACCAGGGGCGGGTGCTGGGCTTCGTCACCATGGAGGACGTCCTGTCGGAGCTGGTGGGCCCCGCGCCG
>NZ_JACBXC010001732.1 GCF_013870535.1 Streptomyces phytophilus
CCGTGGCGGTGGCTGCGCGGCCCCGCGCCCGGCGTGACCGCGGACGGCTCGAACCTGGTGTGGCCCACGCAGAACGGCGAGCTGCACCTGAACAGCAACAGCGCCTCCGTGCTGCTGCGCGACGCCCCGGAGGGCGACTACACCGTCACGACGAAGGTCGACTTCGACCCCGCGCAGCCCAACCAGCAGGCCGGGCTGGTCCTCTACGCCGACGACGACAAGTACTTCAAGATGACCCACTCCGCTCTTCCGCTGAACCGCGGCGGCGGCACGGTCCTCGACGTCAGCGAGTTCGGCAAGGAAGGCGAACGCCCCACCACCTCGCCCCCGACGCCCGTGGCCGTCGCGCCCATGTTCGGCGGCCCCACCGCCGACACCATGTGGCTGCGGCTGTCGTACCACCACGACGGCGACAACGGCGAGCACGAGGTGCGCGCGGCCACCAGCCGCGACGGCCGCACCTGGGTCCACAACGGCGTCTGGACGCTGCCCGGCGACGAGCGGCTGCGGATCGGGCTGGTGTCGATGAACAAGGAAGGAGCGGTCGCGAAGTTCGACTACGTACGCACCCACCGGAGCCGCTGACCGCGGAGTACTTGCCTCCGACGTCTTGACGGCGGTCTCGATCACGCTCACCGTTGCTGAGGCTGGTCCACCGGCCCCGCCGGCACCCCCGGTGCCGGCGGGGCCGCCTCGTGCGTCCCCCGTACGTCACCTCGGAGAGTCCCTGTGAACAGCAAACTGCTCGGCGCGGGCACGGTCCTGGCGCTCCTCGCCTCCGTCGCGGCGATGCCGTCGTCGTCCGCGTCGTCCGCACCCGCCTCCCCGGCCGCCGCGCCCTCGCCCCTGCCCCTGGGCGACCCGGACCTGACCGAGACGAGGACCACCGAGACGCTGCGGCCCGGCGTCACTCTCACCCGCATCGTCCGCGGCGCCGGCAGCCCGCAACTGCCCTGGACCGTCGAGGTGTCCATCCCCGGCGGCACCGGATCGCCCGACCCCGACGCACCGCC
>NZ_JACBXC010001733.1 GCF_013870535.1 Streptomyces phytophilus
ATCAAGGTGGCCGCCGCGGCCACCTTGATCCGCACCTGCCCCGCGCCCGGCTCGGGCACCTCCACGTCGGCGATCGTCACGACCTCCGGGCCGCCGAACTCCGTCACCACTGCAGCACGCATGGCCAATCTCTCCCTGATCGGTGTCAGTAGCGGTATCCGTTCCGCTGCTGAGACCCTAGGAAGAGTTGGTATCTTCTGGTAAGTAGTTACCCGAGAGTGCCTATGCCACCCGGAGGAGAGCCATGGCGACCACGACGGCGGCCCAGCGGCGCGAGCAGGCGCGCTACGCGTACGACGCGTTCATGCGCGACTGCCCCACCAACCAGCTCCTCGGCCGCCTCAGCGACAAGTGGGTCAGCCTCGTCGTCGCCGCCCTCTCCGGCGGCCCGCGGCGCTACAGCGACCTGCGCCGGAGGATCGCAGGCGTCAGCCCGAAGATGCTCACCCAGACCCTGCGCACCCTGGAGCGCGACGGCATCCTCACCCGCGCCGTCACCCCCTCCGTCCCCGTCCGCGTCGACTACGAGCTGACGCCCCTCGGCCGCAGCCTCGCCGGGCTCCTCACCGCCGTGAAGGACTGGGCGGAGGAGCACATCGAGGAGGTGCACGCGGCCCGCGAGCGCTACGAGACGGCAGAGGCACAGGCCGGCTGAGGGGTCAGGCGTACGCCTCGGGGGCGCGTACGCACTCCCGTACCGCCGCCAGGAAGTCCGCCACCGGCGGGCTCGTCCGCTCCCGCGGCCAGGCCACCGCGATCCGCAGCGGCTCGATGTCGCGTACCGGCCGCCAGACCAGCTCCGGGTGCGTGTAGTACGTGGTCATCGACTCCGCGGCGAGACACACCGCCCCGCCGGCCGCCACGTGCTCCAGCATCTCCTCGACGTTGTCGTTCTCCGGCCCCCAGAGCGGCTCCGAGCCGTCCGGCCGCGGGTTGACCGCCCACCAGTCGACCCACGCCCTGGGCGCCCGGCGCGTCCACATCAGTTGCTGGTCGGCCAGGTCCGCGATGC
>NZ_JACBXC010001734.1 GCF_013870535.1 Streptomyces phytophilus
ACGTCGCCGGGGCGGGCGCCGGCGCGGGTGACGGGCTCGTGGCCCTGCATGTCGCCGAGCGCGGTGATGGCGAGGGTGATGGCGTCGCCCCGTACGACGTCGCCGCCGACGACGGCGGCGCCGGCGACCTGGCACTCGTCGCGCAGCCCGTCCATCAGCTCCGCGGGCCAGGTGACGAGCAGGTCGGCGGGGACGACGAGGCCGAGGAGCAGGGCCGTGGGGACGGCGCCCATGGCGGCGATGTCGGCGAGGTTCTGGGCGGCGGACTTGCGGCCCACGTCGTACGCCGTGGACCAGTCGCGGCGGAAGTGCCGGCCCTCGATCAGCACGTCCGTGCTGGCCACGACCCGGCGGTCGGGGGCGCTGATGACCGCGGCGTCGTCCCCCGGTCCGACGCGTACGGCCGGCGTCGTGGTCAGCCGGGAGGTGAGCTCCCGGATGAGCCCGAACTCGCCCAGCTCCCCCACGGTGCCCTGCCCCTGCCCGTGGCCCCTCATCGGATCGCTCCTTCCGTCAACCCGGCGCCCGCGGTCTCGCCCGTCATGGCCGGTCCCGACCCTCCCGCGCCGGCCGGACTACGCGATACGGTTGCGTCTCTCCCCCCATGATCCTCGAAGCCGCCCCTGGAGGTTCCGTGGTACAGGCTTACATCCTCATCCAGACCGAGGTCGGCAAGGCGTCCGCCGTCGCCGAAGTCATCGCCAAGATCCCCGGAGTGATCCAGGCCGAGGACGTCACCGGGCCGTACGACGTGATCGTGCGCGCCCAGGCGGACACCGTCGACGAACTCGGCCGGCTCGTGGTCGCCAAAGTGCAGCAGGTGTCGGGCATCACCCGGACCCTGACCTGTCCGGTCGTCCATCTCTAGGCCCCCCGTATGCTCGCCCGGTGACGACGCTGAGCACACCACCCCGGCGGGACCGCACCGTCCGGCGCCCCCGCGCCGCCCACCGCCGTGCCCGGAGCGACCGCCCCGCCCTGCACTTCCGCCCCACCCGGCCATTCCGCTCCG
>NZ_JACBXC010001735.1 GCF_013870535.1 Streptomyces phytophilus
GGTCGCGGGCGTGTTCCGCGAGGGCGAGGGAGGCGGACAGGCCGGTGGAGCGGATGCCGCCGACGAGGAGGTAGCGCCGCTCGGCGTCGGCCTCGACGAGGTAGTCGTCGCGGTCGATCGCCGCGCGCAGCCCCGCGTACGCCGCCGTGACCTCCTCCCGGAGCAGCCGGGGCATCAGGCGTTCGCCCCTGGCCAGCAGGAAGTCGTAGCCGGTGGCGGTGGTCGCGGTGTCGCCCCGGTCGCCGAGGTCCTCGGCGGTGGGGCCGAGCATGACGTTGCCGTAGATGGTGGGGCTGATGAGCACGCCCTTGCCGCGGGCGGTCGGCACGGGCAGCACGATGCGCGGCGCGAGGGGGCGGGCGAGCTTGTCGTAGACGAGGAGTTCGCCGCGGCGCGGGGTGACGGTGAAGCGGTCGTGCCCGAAGAGTGCGTCGACGGTGTCGGCGGCCAGGCCCGCGGCGTTGACGACCCAGCGGGCGGTGACGTCGCCCGCGGCGGTGCGCAGGGTGGTGGCGGCCGGGCCGGGTTCCGCGGCCTCGACGCGGTGGCCGAGGAGGACGGCGGCGCCGCGCGTCCGCGCCTCGGTGGCGAGCGCCAGGGTGGTGGTCCAGGAGCAGATCACGGACTCGCCGGGGACGGCGAGCCCGCCGAGCGCGCCGGGGCCGAGGGCGGGGACCTGGGCGTAGACCTCCTCGGCGGTCAGCGGCAGGCACTCGTCGTAGCCGTTGGCGACCGCCTTGTCGTGCAGCCGGGGCAGGGCGGCCAGTTCCTCGTCGGTCCAGGCGACGAGGAGGGCGCCGGTGTTCTCGACGGGGATGCCGGTGGCCTTCGCGTACGCCGACAGCAGCGCGTAGCCGCGGCGCACCAGGCGGGCTTCGAGGGTGCCGGGGGTGGTGTCGAAGCCGGTGTGGAGGATGGCGGTGTTGGCCTTGCTGGTGCCCGCGCCGACGTCGTCGCGGGCGTCGAGGAGGGCGACGGACAGCTCGTGGCCGGCGAGTTCGCGGGCGACGG
>NZ_JACBXC010001736.1 GCF_013870535.1 Streptomyces phytophilus
GCCGGTCCGCCCAGCGCGGCAGCCACCAGTTCGCCCGCCCGAGGAGCGTCATGGTCGCCGGCACCAGCACCATGCGGACGACCGTCGCGTCCGCCAGCACCGCCACCGCCATGCCGACGCCGATCATCTTCACCGTCACGTCGGGGTCGATCGCGAAGCCCGTGAACACCGCGATCATGATGGCCGCCGCGCTGGTGATGACCCGCCCGGTCGCCGCGAGGCCGCGGACGACGCTGCCGTGCGCGTCGCCGGTGGCGAGCCAGTCCTCCCGGATCCGGGAGAGCAGGAAGACCTCGTAGTCCATGGACAGGCCGAACAGGATGGTGAACATCAGGATCGGCACCCAGCTCGACACCGGCACGCTGTGCGGCAGGCCCAGCAGTTGCGCGCCGGTGTCGGTCTGGAAGGCCACGGTCATCACGCCGTAGGCCGCGCCGACCGACAGCAGGTTCATCACCGCCGCCTTCAGCGCCACCACCGGGGCCCGGAAGAGCACGGTGAGCAGCACCAGCGACAGTCCGACGACGAACGGGACCACCACCCACAGCCGCGTGGCGAGCCGGTCGGAGATGTCGGCGAACACCGCGACGACGCCGGTGGCCTCGGCCCCCTGTGGCAGCACGTCGGCGCGCAGCTCGTCCAGCAGGTCCTGGGTGCGCTCGTCCTGCGGCCCCGTGGTGGGGGTGACGGCGATGACGGCGGCGTCGCGGACCTCGTTGAAGCTGGGCGGCGACACGGCGGCGACGCCGTCGGTCGCGGCGATGTCCTCGCCGAGCGCGGGCAGGTTCTCCGCCGGTACCGCGGTGAGGTCCACGGCGATCTGCAGCGGGCCGTTGGCGCCCTCGCCGTACTCGGCGGCCACCAGGTCGTACGCGCGCCTGGTGGTGTTGGAGTCCGGCTGGCTGCCCGCGTCCTGCGGCCAGGTGCGCATGCCGAGGATGGGGGCGGCCAGGGCGAGGAGCACGACGAGCGCGCCGAGCGCGGAGACCGCGGGGCGCTTGGTGACGCGGC
>NZ_JACBXC010001737.1 GCF_013870535.1 Streptomyces phytophilus
GGTGCGGCGGGATCGGGTGCGGCGGGTGCGGGTGCGGCGGGATCGGGAGTCACCACTGCGCGGCTCCTCTCACTCGGGTCACCGCTGCGGCGGTGACTGCGGGGACGGGTGCGTACGGGAGGCTCAGCACGGCACCGACCCCCTCGCCCGCGCCTCTTCCTCCGCCGCGCGCAGGAAGCGGATGGAGCTGCCCGCCAGCTCGGGCCCGGCGTGCGAGTGCCGGGGCAGCTCGACGCTGATCAGCCCCTGGTAGCCGGTGGTCTGCAGGGCTTCGAGCACCGAGGGGAAGCCGATCTCGCCCTCGCCGAACGGCAGGTGCTCGTGGACACCGCGGCACATGTCCTCGATCTGCACGTGCGCGAGCCAGGGCGCGGCGGCCCGTACGCAGTCGGCGGGCAGCGCGTCCTCCAGGCACTGGCAGTGCCCGATGTCCAGGGTCAGCGCCAGCGCCGGCGCGTCGCCCAACTCCTCGCGCAGCCGGTGGAACCCGGCGAGGTCGTACAGCAGGTGGCCGGGCTCCGGCTCGATGGCGAGCGGCACGCCGGCGGCGTCCGCCGCCGCGAGCACCGGGGTCAGCTCCGCGCCCAGCCGCTTCCAGGCGTCCGGCTCCGCCACCCCGTACGGGCGCGTGCCGCTGAAGCAGTGCACGGCGTTGGCGCCCAGCTCCGCCGCGACGTTCACGGCGGTGCGCAGCAGCCGGGAGCGTACGGCGCGCGCCTCCGGGTCGGGGTCGAGCAGGGTGGGGTGGTGCTTGCGGCGCGGGTCGAGGACGTAGCGGGCGCCGGTCTCGATCGTCACCGCGAGCCCGTGCCTGGCCAGCAGCCGCCGCACGGTGGCGGTGCGGGCGGGCAGGTCGGGCGCGAGCGGGTCGAGGTGCATGTGGTCGAGGGTGAGCGCGATGCCGTCGTAGCCGAGGTCGGCGAGGAGCGCGACGGCGTCGGTCAGCCGCAGGTCGGTGAGGCCGTTGGTGCCGTAGGCCAGGCGCAGCCGGGTCATGTCGGACTCACCTT
>NZ_JACBXC010001738.1 GCF_013870535.1 Streptomyces phytophilus
CCGCCCGAACGGGCACCAGCGGGCGGTGCGAGGCGTGCGACCGCGCGGACGGGGGCGTCGGGACCGTGTGGCACAATGGTGAGCTGAACTCGACAGCCGCACAGGACCCCTCTCTCCTCCGGCTGGCGCGTCCATCGGGCGCCAGGGCACTGCAACCCCACGCAGCACCTCGGTGGGCCCAATCACGTCAACTCCAGGAGACACCACTCCCGTGGCAGTCAAGATCAAGCTGAAGCGCCTGGGCAAGATCCGGTCGCCGCACTACCGCATCGTCGTCGCCGACTCGCGCACCCGCCGTGACGGCCGGGCCATCGAGGAGATCGGGCTGTACCACCCGGTCCAGAACCCCTCGCGCATCGAGGTCGACTCCGAGCGTGCGCAGTACTGGCTGGGGGTCGGCGCCCAGCCGACCGAGCCCGTGCTCGCCATCCTCAAGGTCACCGGCGACTGGCAGAAGTTCAAGGGCCTGCCGGCGCCCGAGCCGATGAAGGTCCCCGAGCCGAAGGCCGACAAGCGCGCCCTCTTCGAGGCCGCCGCCAAGGACGCCGCCGACGAGCCCAAGGGCGACGCGGTCACCCCCAAGGCGAAGAAGGCCGAGAAGGCCGAGAAGGCTGACAAGGCCGAGAAGGCTGACAAGGCCGAGAAGAGCGAGAAGTCCGACAAGGCTGACAAGGCCGAGAAGAAGGCCGACGCCGAGCCCGCAGAGGCCCCGGCCGAGGCCGCCGGGAACTGACGATGCTCGAAGAAGCCCTTGAGCACCTGGTGAAGGGCATCGTCGACAACCCCGACGAGGTCGAGGTCAGTTCGCGCAACATGCGCCGCGGGCGGGTGCTGGAGGTCCGGGTGCACCCCGAGGACCTCGGCAAGGTCATCGGCCGCAACGGCCGTACGGCCCGCTCCCTGCGCACCATCGTCGGCGCCCTCGGCGGCCGGGGTATCCGCGTCGACCTCGTCGACGTGGACCAGGTCCACTGAACCGCCGTCGCGCAGACGGACGGAGCAGTCGTCA
>NZ_JACBXC010001739.1 GCF_013870535.1 Streptomyces phytophilus
GTCGAGTGCCGTACGAGCACGTCGCCTTCGGTCCCGAGCAGGGCGGCGGCGCCGCGCGGGGCCGCTTCCGGGCGGACGAACCGGAGCGTCACGTCGCCGACATGGAGCGGCGCGCCGGCCCACGACTCCAGCAGCGTGGTCGTCAGGCCGTCGCCGCCGAGCAGCATCCGCGTCAGCGGACTGCGGAACCGGGCGATGGCCGAGCGGGCGGTGTCGGTGCCGGGGGTGTCGAAGCTGTCGTCGTGGGCTGCGGGAAGGAGCTGGGTCCTCGTGGGCATACCGTTACGGCTCACTTTCGGGTGCGAAGACGGGACGGGACGGCAGTTGCCGGGGCATACGACGACCGCCTCGCGGTGGCGACGAGATACCCCGGCAGTGCGAACCGAGTGTGCACCGTCAGTGGCGCTCCGCACATCCCCGCCAGCGTCCGGACCGCGGCGGCGCTGTACACCTTGCGCAGGCTGATCAACCCGTCGTGCGCCTGCGCCGGGCCGCCCGTCAGGAACATCAGCGGCACCGCGGCCAGACACAGCGGATGCCGCCACCCGTCCACGAGCAGCAGCGTCCGCGCCACCCGCGTCCCTTCCCGCAGCAGCGCCGCGACCCCGTCCGGCGCCAGGTGGTGCAGCGACATCGCCATCACCGCCACGTCGTACGCGCCCGCCGGGGCGTCGATCGCCGTCGCGTCGACCACCGCGCAGCGGGCCCGCGGATGCCGCCCCAGCGGCCCGGCGCGCAGCTCCGCGACGACCCGCGGGTTGACGTCGCTGGCGGTGACCCGGGCGGCGGGGTGCGCCCGGAGGATCCCGTACGCCAAGCGCCCGCTCCCGGCGCCGAGTTCGAGGACCCGGGGGCGGCGGGCGGGGCCGAACTCGGCGGCGGTGAGGCGGGCGCAGATGCGGTAGCCGAGGGTGAGGCGCTGGAACCGGTCGAGTCCGCGCAGGACGCGGCGGGCGGTGGCGGGGTCGCCGGGGCGGTCGAGGTACTCGTCCCGCCCGGTCTCGTA
>NZ_JACBXC010000174.1 GCF_013870535.1 Streptomyces phytophilus
CGAGCCAGCTCGGCTCGGTGCCGGGGGCGGCCGGCAGCAGCGTGCCGCCCGCCTTCGTCAGCCCGCGGGTGGCGAAGGGCGCGATCGAGTAGACCTTCAGGCCCTTCTTCCGCCACGCCTTGCGCAGCCGGAGGAAGACGCCGGGCGCCTCCTCCTCGGCCTCCAGGCCGGCCAGCAGCACCGCGGGCGCCTTCTCCAGCGCGCCGTAGGTGACGCCGCGGCCGCTGCCCGCGACCTGCGCGGCCAGGAACTCGGTCTCCTCGGCGCTGTGCACCCGGGCGCGGAAGTCGATGTCGTTGGTGTCGAGCGCGGCGCGCGCGAACTTCGCGTACGCGTAGGAGTCCTCCAGCGTCAGCCGCCCGCCGGTGAGCACCCCCGCCCGCCCGCGGGCCGCCGCCAGGCCGGTGGCCGCGGCGCGCAGCGCCTCGGGCCAGCTCGCCGGCTGCAGCTCACCGTTCTCGTCGCGGACCAGCGGCTGGGTGAGGCGGTCGGGCAGCTGCGCGTAGCGGAAGCCGAAGCGGCCCTTGTCGCACATCCACTCCTCGTTGACCTCGGGGTCGTCGGCGGCGAGCCGCCGCATGACCTTGCCGCGGCGGTGGTCGGTGCGGGTGGCGCAGCCGCCGGCGCAGTGCTCGCAGACGGACGGCGAGGAGATCAGGTCGAAGGGGCGCGAGCGGAAGCGGTACATCTTCGAGGTGAGCGCGCCGACCGGGCAGATCTGGATGGTGTTGCCCGAGAAGTACGACTCGAAGGGCACGCCCTCGCCCGTACCGACCTGCTGGAGCGCGCCGCGGTCCAGCATCTCGATCATCGGGTCGCCCGCGATCTGGTTGGAGAACCGGGTGCAGCGCGCGCACAGCACGCAGCGCTCGCGGTCGAGCAGCACCTGCGCCGAGATCGGCACGGGCTTTTCGAACGTGCGCTTCTGGCCGTCGAAGCGGCTCTCGGCCTGCCCGGCGGACATCGCCTGGTTCTGCAGCGGGCACTCGCCGCCCTTGTCGCAGACCGGGCAGTCCAGCGGGTGGTTGATGAGCAGCAGCTCCATCACGCCCCGCTGCGACTTCTCGGCGACGTCGGAGGTGAGCTGGGTCCTGACCACCATCCCGTCGGTGCAGGTGATGGTGCAGGACGCCGACGGTTTGCGCTGGCCCTCGATCTCGACGATGCACTGGCGGCAGGCGCCGACCGGGTCGAGGAGCGGGTGGTCGCAGAACCGCGGGACCTCGATGCCGAGTTGCTCGGCGGCCCGGATGACCAGGGTGCCCTTGGGCACGCTGACCTCGACGCCGTCGATGGTCAGCGTGACCATGTTCTCCGGCGCGGCGGGCTTCCCGGCTGCCTTCTCCGGCTCCGTGACGGTCACGCGGTCACCTCCCGGTGGTTCGTGGAGCCGGGGGTGTCGGCCCAGACGGTGGACTTGGCGGGGTCGAAGGGGCAGCCGCCGCCGGTGACGTGCTGCTCGTACTCCTCGCGGAAGTACTTCAGCGAGGAGAAGATCGGCGCGGCGGCGCCGTCGCCGAGGGCGCAGAAGGACTTGCCGTTGATGTTGTCGGCGATGTCGTTGAGCTTGTCGAGGTCGGCCAGGGAGCCCTTGCCGGCCTCGATGTCGCGGAGCAGTTGGACGAGCCAGTACGTGCCCTCGCGGCAGGGCGTGCACTTGCCGCAGGACTCGTGCTCGTAGAACTCGGTCCAGCGGGTGACGGCCCGTACCACGCAGGTCGTCTCGTCGAAGCACTGCAGCGCCTTGGTGCCGAGCATGGAGCCGGCGCCGCCGACGCCCTCGTAGTCGAGGGGGACGTCCAGGTGCTCCTCGGTGAGCATCGGGGTGGAGGAGCCGCCGGGGGTCCAGAACTTCAGCCGGTGCCCGGGGCGCATGCCGCCGCCCATGTCGAGCAGTTGGCGCAGGGTGATGCCGAGCGGCGCCTCGTACTGGCCGGGGCGGGCGACGTGGCCGGAGAGGGAGTACAGCGTGAAGCCCGGGGACTTCTCGCTGCCCATCGTGCGGAACCACTCCTTGCCCTTGTTCATGATCGCGGGAACGGAGGCGATGGACTCGACGTTGTTCACCACGGTGGGGCAGGCGTAGAGGCCCTCGACCGCCGGGAAGGGGGGACGCAGCCGGGGCTGGCCGCGGCGGCCCTCCAGCGAGTCGAGCAGCGCCGTCTCCTCGCCGCAGATGTACGCGCCGGCGCCGGCGTGCACCGTGACGTCCAGGTCGAGCCCGGAGCCGAGGACGTCCTTGCCGAGGAAGCCCGCGGCGTACGCCTCGCGGACCGCCTCGTGCAGCCTGCGCAGCACCGGCACGACCTCGCCGCGCAGGTAGATGAACGCGTGGTTGGACCGGAACGCGTAACAGGCGATGACGATGCCCTCGATGAGGGAGTGCGGGTTGGCGAAGAGCAGCGGGATGTCCTTGCAGGTGCCCGGCTCCGACTCGTCGGCGTTGACGACGAGGTAGTGCGGCTTGCCGTCGCCCTGCGGGATGAACTGCCACTTCATGCCGGTGGGGAAGCCGGCGCCGCCGCGGCCGCGCAGGCCGGCGTCCTTGACGTACGCGATGACGTCGTCGGGCGACATCGCGAGGGCCTTGCGCAGGCCCTGGTAGCCCTCGTTGCGCCGGTACGTCTCCAGGGTCCAGGACTCGGGGTCGTCCCAGAAGGCGGAGAGCACCGGGGTCAGCAGCTTCTCCGGCGAGTCGACGGTCATCACGCGCCCTCCTCCTCGGTGGGCTCATCCGCGGACGCGGTGGGCGGGTGCGCCGGGTCGGACGCGGAGGTCTGCTGCGGCGCGTCGTGCGAACTGGGGTGGCCGGCCGGCGGCTGGTCCTCCAGCGCGTCCGGCGGCGGGTTGTCCGGGTGCGGCTCGCTGCGCTGGCTGACCACGCGCGCGGCCGGTTCCTCGCCCTTGGCCATGCGCAGCCCGATGAGCGAGGCGGGGCCCGCGCCGCCGGACTCCGCGACGGCGCCGGGGCGCTCGTCGGGGAAGCCGGCCAGGATGCGGGCGGTCTCCTTGAAGGTGCACAGCTTCGCGCCGCGGGTGGGGTGCACCTCGGCGCCCGCGCGCAGGTCGTCCACGAGCCGCTTGGCGGACTCGGGCGTCTGGTTGTCGAAGAATTCCCAGTTGACCATCACCACGGGGGCGAAGTCGCAGGCGGCGTTGCACTCGATGTGCTCCAGAGTGACCTTGCCGTCCTCGGTGGTCTCCTGGTTGCCGACGCCCAGGTGCTCCTTCAGCTCGTCGAAGATGGCGTCGCCGCCCATGACCGCGCAGAGCGTGTTGGTGCAGACCCCGACCTGGTAGTCGCCGGAGGGCTTGCGCCGGTACATGGTGTAGAAGGTGGCGACCGCGGTCACCTCGGCGGCGGTCAGGTCCAGCAGCTCCGCACAGAACTGCATGCCGGTGCGGGTGACGTGCCCCTCCTCCGACTGCACCAGGTGCAGCATCGGCAGCAGCGCCGACCGGCTGTCCGGGTAGCGGCCGATGATCTCCTGCGCGTCCGCGGCCAGCCGCTCGCGCACCTCGGCCGGGTAGTCGGGGGCGGGCGGCTGGGGCATGCCCAGCGAGACGGCCGTCCGGCCCCCCGCGTCGCGTTCTGCTGTCGTCATCGGTCGACGCCTCCCAGCACGGGGTCGAGGGACGCGATCGCCACGATCACGTCGGCCACCTGGCCGCCCTCGGTCATGGCCGCGATGGCCTGCAGGTTCACGAACGACGGCTCGCGGAAGTGCACCCGGAACGGGCGGGTGGCGCCGTCGCTGACGGCGTGTACGCCCAGTTCGCCCTTGGGCGACTCCACCGCCACGTACGCCTGCCCCGGCGGCACCCGGAAGCCCTCGGTGACCAGCTTGAAGTGGTGGATCAGGGCCTCCATGGAGGTGCCCATGATCTTCTTGATGTGGTCCAGCGAGTTGCCGAGGCCGTCGGGCCCCAGCGCGAGCTGCGCGGGCCAGGCGATCTTCTTGTCGGCGACCATCACCGGGCCCGGCTCCAGCCGGTCCACGCACTGCTCGACGATCCGCAGCGACTGGCGCATCTCCTCCAGCCGGATGAGGAAGCGGCCGTAGGCGTCGGCGGTGTCGGCGGTGGGGACGTCGAAGTCGTACGTCTCGTAGCCGCAGTACGGGTCCGTCTTGCGCAGGTCGTGCGGCAGCCCGGTGGCGCGCAGCACCGGGCCGGTGACGCCCAGGGACAGGCAGCCGGCCAGGTCCAGGTGCGCGATGTCCTGCATCCGCGCCTTGAACGCCGGGTTGTTGGTGGCGAGCTTGTCGTACTCCGGGAAGTTCTTGCGGAGCTTCTTGATCGTCTCGCGGACGGCGTCGACCGCGCCGGGCGGCAGGTCCTGGGCGAGGCCGCCGGGGCGGATGAACGCGTGGTTCATGCGCAGGCCGGTGATCAGCTCGAACAGGTCGAGGACCATCTCACGGTCCCGGAAGCCGTAGACCATGACCGTGGTGGCACCCAGCTCCATCCCGCCGGTGGCGATGGCCACCAGGTGGGAGGAGATCCGGTTCAGCTCCATCAGCAGCACCCGCAGGACCGTGGCGCGGTCGGGCACCTCGTCGGTGATGCCGAGCAGCCTCTCCACCGCCATGCTGTACCCGGCCTCGTTGAAGAACGAGGTCAGGTAGTCCATGCGGGTCACGAAGGTGGAGCCCTGGGTCCACGTGCGGTATTCGAGGTTCTTCTCGATGCCGGTGTGCAGGTAGCCGATACCGCAGCGGGTCTCCGTCACGGTCTCGCCGTCGATCTCCAGGATGAGCCGCAGCACGCCGTGGGTGGAGGGGTGCTGGGGGCCCATGTTGACGACGATCCGCTCGTCGTCGGCCCGGTGGACCGACTCGACGACCTCGTCCCAGTCGCCGCCGGTGACCGTGTAGACGGTGCCCTCGGTGGTCTCCCGGGCCGCCCCGGTCGCGTGGGTGGTGCTCATCGGTACGACCTCCGCTGGTCGGGAGCCGGGATCTGCGCGCCCTTGTACTCGACGGGGATGCCGCCGAGGGGGTAGTCCTTGCGCTGCGGATGGCCCTGCCAGTCGTCCGGCATGAAGATCCGGGTCAGCGCCGGGTGCCCGTCGAAGACGATGCCGAAGAAGTCGTACGTCTCGCGCTCGTGCCAGTCGTTGGTCGGGTAGACCTCGACGACGGACGGGATGTGCGGATCGGCGTCGGGCGCGCTGACCTCGACCCGGAGCAGCCGGGTGTGGGTGAGCGAGCGCAGGTGGTACACGGCGTGCAGCTCGCGGCCCTTGTCGCCGGGGTAGTGCACGCCGGAGACGCCGGTACACAGCTCGAAGCGCAGCGCCGGGTCGTCGCGCAGGGTCCGCATCACGCGCAGCAGGTGCGTACGTTCGACGTGGAAGGTCAGCTCGCCGCGGTCGACGACGGTCTTCTCGATCGCGTTCTCCGGGACGAGCCCCTGCTCTTCGAGGGCGCCCTCCAGCTCGTCCGCGACCTCGTCGAACCAGCCGCCGTAGGGGCGCACGGACTCGCCGGGCAGCCGGACGCTGCGCACCAGGCCGCCGTAGCCGGAGGTGTCGCCGCCGGTCTCGGAGCCGAACATGCCGCGCTGGACGCGGATGGTCTCGCCGTGATCGCCGCGCCGGCCCGGCAGGTTCTCCGCGTTCACGTCCTGGTCGGGGTTCACCCCGTCCGCGTTCTCCCCACTCACCGGAGAAGACCCTTCATCTCGATCGTCGGCAGCGCCTTCAGCGCGGCCTCCTCGGCCTCCCGGGCGGCCTCCTCGCGGTTCACGCCGAGCTTCTCGTGGCGGATCTTCTCGTGCAGCTTGAGGATCGCGTCGATGAGCATCTCGGGGCGCGGCGGGCAGCCGGGCAGGTAGATGTCGACCGGCACGACGTGGTCGACGCCCTGCACGATCGCGTAGTTGTTGAACATGCCGCCGGACGAGGCGCAGACGCCCATCGAGATGACCCACTTGGGGTTCGGCATCTGGTCGTAGACCTGCCGCAGCACCGGCGCCATCTTCTGGCTCACCCGGCCCGCGACGATCATCAGGTCCGCCTGGCGGGGCGAGCCGCGGAAGACCTCCATGCCGAAGCGCGCCAGGTCGTAGCGGCCGGCGCCGGCGGTCATCATCTCGAACGCGCAGCAGGCGAGGCCGAACGTCGCCGGGAAGACCGACGACTTGCGCGCCAGTCCGGCGGCCTCCTCGACCGTGCTCAGGATGAACCCGCTCGGGAGCTTTTCCTCAAGTCCCATTCGTGGTGCCCCCTAGTCCCATTCCAGTCCGCCGCGCCGCCACACGTAGGCGTACGCGACGAAGACGGTGAGCACGAAGAGCAGCATCTCCACGAGCCCGAAGATCCCGAGGGCGTCGAACGAGACGGCCCAGGGGTAGAGGAAGACGATCTCGATGTCGAAGATGATGAACAACATCGCCGTCAGGTAGTACTTGACCGGGAAGCGACCCCCGCCGGGCGGCATCGGAGTCGGCTCGATGCCGCACTCGTACGCTTCGAGCTTGGCCCGGTTGTAGCGCTTCGGACCCACGAGCGCCGCCGCGACCACGGAGAACACCGCGAAGGCCGCCGCAATGGCTCCGAGCACGAGGATCGGCGTGTATACGTTCACCGCTGCCCCGCTCCTCTCCAGTCGACGATGACTGCCTGCCAGTCCACACCGGACTCGCGTTCCTGCCCCACCAAGATCGCGCACATGTGAGGCAGTTCACAAGCCCTACTGATGGGCATCTTATGCCCACTGCTCTGTGATCTGTGACACGGGGGTCCCCTACGGCTTTGTGATCTTAACCACCCGGTGATCGATCGGGCGATCGAATGCCCGCCGGGCGGCTCACGCGGTGCGAAGGAACGATCACCGGATCGCCGCCACCGGCGGGCAGCCGCAGGTCAGTGGGGCGGAGGGGAGCGGGGCTCCGCGGGCGGGCGATTTCGCGGCGGGGCGGCCGGAGGCGAATTCGAGCGCGCGCACGCTCAATTGTTATTGCGGGGTACGGGCACGTGCGTACGGCCTCTCAAGCGGCCCGCGGGGAGCATGGGACGGAGAAACGGACCGGAGTGATTTGGGCCACAGCACGGGTTCCGGGACAAGGGCCCTTGCTTGGTTTGCGGCGGGAGAAGTGATAACCGTCCGGCAACGTTCGACGGACGGCCCAAATGCCGTGCGTATCGGCCGGGTAACGGCGCACGGCAAGCCGGACGCCGGGGCACGCCGGGAGAACAGACCGCCCAAATGCCCCATTTCGCGGAGAGGCCCGCCAAGTGTGGCGCATCCCACGACTGTTGAAAGACGGACCTTCCCCCTGATAGCGCTGGTGTCCATGTCCCGTAAACCGCACATACCCAGCCACCGGAAGCCCCGGTGCCGGCAGACCCCCGCGTGGGTCGTCCGCACCGGAGTCGCCGGTGGCGCCCTCGGCACGATGGTCGCGACGGCGGCGTCCGCTCCCGCCCTCGCAGACACCAGCAAGACCGCCGGGTCGACGGCCACCGAGTCGACCGCGGAACTCCCCGCCGTGACCGCCGAGCTGCCCGCCGTCGGCGTGAGCACGGCGCTCAGCACCGGCGTCGAGCAGAGCGCCGACGCCACCCAGACCGCGGCCATGCGCCTCGACCTGCGCACGCAGGCGCAGGAGGCCGCCGAGGACGCCCACAAGGCGGCCGCGAAGGCCAAGAAGGAGGCGGAGGC
>NZ_JACBXC010001740.1 GCF_013870535.1 Streptomyces phytophilus
GCGCGGGCGGCAGGTCGGGCGGCGGGGCTCTCGGCGGTCACGGCTCTGTGCCTCGGATTCGGATCGGGGGCGCCACGCCGTCAGATGCGCGGCGGCCTGGCTTCGTACGGTGTGGAGAGCACGACCGTCGTACGGGTCGAGACCCCGGCGAGGGAGCGGATGCGGGCGAGCAGGTCCTCCAGCTCCGCCGGGGCGGCGACGCGCACCTTGAGGATGTAGTTCTCCTCCCCCGCCACGCTGTGGCACGCCTCGATCTCGGGGACTTCGGCGAGCCGGTCCGCGATGTCGTCGGGGGCGCTGGGGTCGAACGGCTTGACCGAGATGAACGCGGTCATCGGCAGGCCGATGGCCTCCGGGTCGACGATGGCGCCGTAGCCGCGGATCACCCCGCGCTGCTCCAGCCGCCGCACCCGCTGGTGCACGGCCGAGGTGGACAGGCCGGTGGCCTTGCCCAGGTCCGTATAGCTCATGCGCCCGTCCCTGACGAGCAGCTCCACGATGTGCCTGTCCAACTCCTCCACAACGCATCAACCTACTGCGTTTGCGGCGGTCAGGTACATCCGGGGCCGCGGGGGCCGCCGGCGGGCGCCTCGCGGGGGCGCGTACGGCGCACTCGGCAGCGTGTGACGAAGGCCACAGTCCATCCGGGAGCGAGGGGGACCCTGCGGACGATTATTCGGATGACAGCGAGGGAAATCCTTGCTGTGGTCGAGACCACCACGTGACCGTCCAGGTGGCCCAACCTGAGGGGGAGCAGCATGCGCCGTTCCGAGCATGTCGAGCTCGTCGATCCTGATGCCGTCGACGACGAGGAGGGCGGCGGATACGCCGAGACCTCGCTGATCTTCCGGGTGCTCTGCCCGGACTGCGTCCAGCCCATCGCCCTGCTGGAGGGCGAGGACGTGCTGCCCGAGCACGCCCGCGTCACGCCGGCGAACCCGTTCGGACTGACCGTGTGCACGGGCTCCGGCAGCCCGCTGTCGGCCGCGGTGCCGCAGGACGCGC
>NZ_JACBXC010001741.1 GCF_013870535.1 Streptomyces phytophilus
GTGCCACGGGCCGTGCCGGATGGGCGCCACCCCGCTCGCCGCGCAACTGCGCGAACTGCACGACTGGCTGGAGGCGCATCCGCGGGACGTGGTGACCCTGATCCTCCAGGACGCCATCACCCCCCGCGACACCGCCCGCGCCTTCCGCGCCGCCGGCCTCGGGCCGTATCTCTACCGGCCCGACCCCGACCCCGCCGCCCCCTGGCCGACGCTCGGCGAGATGGCCGACTCCGGGCGGCGGCTCGTGGTGTTCGCCGAGGAGGCCGACGGGCCGGCGCCCTGGTACCGCAACTTCTACGACTACGCCGTCGAGACCCCGTACCGCGCGCGCAGCGCCGGCGACCTGAGCTGCGCGCCCCACCGCGGCGGCACCGACCCCCGCAAGCAGCTCTTCCTCCTCAACCACTTCGTCACCCACGGCATGGGCGCCCCCCGCGCCGAGGCCGCCGCCGTCAACGGCGCCGACGTCATCTACCGCCGTGCCAGGACGTGCGCGCTGCTGCGCGGGCGGCTGCCGACCATCATCGCCGTGAACCACATGACCCTCGGGGACGCCGCGGGCGCGGTACGGCGCCTCAACTCCGAGACGCCCTGAAGCAGGGCGCGGTCAGCCGCAGCGCGTTCCCTCCCGCGGCAGCCTGCCCTCGAACAGGAAGTCGTCGACGCTGCCGTCGACGCAGTCGTTCCCGGTGATGTAGCCGGTGTGGCCGTCGCCCCGGTAGGTCAGCACGACGGAGTCGTTGCCGAGGGCCTTCGCCATGTCCGCCCCGCCCTTGTACGGGGTGGCGGGGTCGCCGGTGGTGGCGACCAGCAGCGCCGCCGGGGCGTCCGCGGCGCGTACGTCGCGGGAGTCGTTGTCGCCGGGTACGGGCCAGCCCGTGCAGGTCAGCAACTGGCCGGCCATGAACGTGCCGAAGACCGGGGACGCCTTGGTGAACTCGGCCCTGGCCCGCTCCACGTCCGCCGCGGTGTAGCGGTCGCTGGTGTCGCGGCAGGTGACGGCGG
>NZ_JACBXC010001742.1 GCF_013870535.1 Streptomyces phytophilus
CCCAGCCGCGACCGCCTGCCCTGGCGCTCCACCCTCTTCCTGACCTTCTTCATGGTCGTCGGCACCCGCGGCGCCGCCCAGGAGACCGACCGCGTCGACCCGTACCCCGGCGCCCTCGGCTTCCTCCTCGCCGCTGCCGTCCTCCTCCTGCTGCGGCACCGCTACCCGCGTACCGCCGCCTTCGGCACCGTCGCGGTCTGCCTGGGCTACCTGGCCGCGGGCTTCCCGTACGGGCCGATCTTCCTCAGCGCCGCCGTCGCCTGCTTCGCCGCGATCTCGGTGGGGGAGCGGCACGCCGTCTGGGGGGCGCTCGGGCTGCTCTTCGCCGGCCACATCGCGTACACCTCCCTCCTCTACCGCTGGCTGCCGCCGAGCGACGACGGCGGCGGGCACTGGGGCCAGCTGCTGTTCGTCATTGCCTGGGTGCTGGCGGTGGTCGCGGGCGGCGAGTTGATGCGGACGCGCCGCGAGCAGTGGGCCGCCGTACGGGCCGAGCGCGAGCAGGCCAGGCGCCGCCGCGCCGACGAGGAGCGGCTGCGCATCGCCCGCGAGCTGCACGACGTGCTGGCGCACAGCATCTCCGTGATCAACATCCAGGCCGGCGTCGGCCTCGCGCTCCTCGACCAGCAGCCCGAGAAGGCCCGCGAGGCGCTCACCACCATCAAGTCCGCCAGCAAGGAGGCACTCGGCGAGGTCCGCCAAGTGCTCGACGCGCTGCGCACCCCCGGCGGCGCCCCCCGCTCGCCCGCCCCCGGCCTCGACCGGCTCGGCGAGTTGAAGGAGCAGGCCGCCGCGGCCGGCCTCACGGTGGACGTCACGGTCGAGGGCGACCGCACCCCGCTGCCGCCGGGTACGGAGCTGGCCGCGTTCCGCATCGTCCAGGAGGCGCTGACCAACGTCGTCCGCCACTCCGGCTCGCGTACCGCCCGCGTCCTGGTCCGCTACGCGAGCGGTGAGCTGGAGCTGTGCGTCGACGACGACGGCCCCGCCACCGCGAGCGGCCT
>NZ_JACBXC010001743.1 GCF_013870535.1 Streptomyces phytophilus
ACGTCGAGGGCTGCCGCCTGTCCTACGGCCCGCTGCTGGCCCGCCTCGGCTCCCGCGCCGGCGCCACCGACCTGGAACGGGTCCGCCGCGCGCTGGGCGAGGAGCGGATCAGCCTGCTGCTGCACTCCTACGCCACCGTCGCCGGGCAGGTCTACCTCACCCGCCACCCGGAACGGGTGCGCGCGGCGGTCTTCGACGGGGTCGTCGACCCGGACAGGCCGGGCACGTCCTATGTACTGAGGACGCTGCACACCCGCCAGGAGCTGGACGACGAGCAGGTCCCCGAGCCGACGGCCAGGGCCGTACCGAAGGAGGTACCGCGCGACGTGCGGGCGGCGTTCGACGAACTGGACCCGGGGCCGCCGCCGCTCGCGCTCTTCCTCGGCGTGCACTGCACGGACTTCCGGTGGCCGGGGAACCTGCGCGCGCTGCTGCGGGAGCTGGACGACGCGGACGAGGCGCGGTGGCGTACGCGGACGGTGGCGCGCGACTACGCGCCCTGCGTGCACTGGCCGGGGCGCGGGGAGCCGCTGGGCGCGGTCCGCCCGGCGGGCGGTGAGGGGGGCTACGGCGCGGCGGACGGGGCGGATCTGCTGCTGGTCAACAGCGAGGACGACATCCGCACGCCGGCGGTGGGCGCGGAGCGGGTCGCGATGCGCTTCCGGGCGCCGCTGCTGACGGTGCCCGGCGGGCGGCACGGGCTGGTGGGCTTCGGCAACGAGTGCGCGGAGCGCGCGGCGGTGGACCACCTGACGGCACGCCCCGCGGCGGACGCCCCGGAGACCCACCTCAGTTGCTGACGGACGCGCTCCCTCCGGCTGCCACCATCAATTGCCGACCGGCGCGCTCCCTCCCCGCTGTCGGCCTCAGTTGCCGACCGGCACAGTCCCTCCCGACTACCGCCGTCAGTTGCCGACCGGCGCAGTCGCCCGCGTCACCCGCTCTCCCCGCCGCCACACCTCCGTCACCAGCGGCACCCCCGGGCGGTACGCCAGGTGCAC
>NZ_JACBXC010001744.1 GCF_013870535.1 Streptomyces phytophilus
CCCGGCCGACAGCTCGCGCGCGGCCTCCTGGAGCACCGGTACGATCCGCTCCGTCGCCGCCTCCGTCACCCGGCCCGCGGGCCCGGAGATCGAGACCGCCGCCGCCGTCGGCGCGTCCGGCACGGCGACGGCCAGGCAGCGCACGCCCATCTCCTGCTCGTTGTCGTCCACCGCGTAGCCGTCCGCGCGGACGGCGGCCAGCGCCTTGAGGAAGGCGTCCGGCGAGGTGATGGTCCGCTCCGTCGCCGCCGGCATGCCGGTACGGGCCAGCAGGGCCCGTACCTCGTCGTCCGGCAGGTGCGCCAGCAGCGCCTTGCCCACCCCCGTCGAGTGCGGCAGGACCCGCCGCCCGACCTCCGTGAACATCCGCATCGAGTGCCGCGACGGCACCTGCGCCACGTACACGACCTCGTCGCCGTCGAGCAGCGCCATGTTCGCGGTCTCGCCGGTCTCCTCGACCAGCCGCGCGAGCTGCGGCCTGGCCCAGGTGCCCAGCAGTCGGGACGCGCTCTCGCCGAGCCGGATCAGCCGCGGGCCCAGCGCGTAGCGGCGGTTGGGCTGCTGGCGTACGTAGCCGGTGGCGACCAGGGTGCGCATGAGGCGGTGGATGGTCGGCAGCGGCAGCCCGCTGCTGGCGGCCAGCTCGCTCAGCCCCACCTCGCCGCCCGCGTCGGCCATCCGCTCCAGCAGGTCGAAGGCGCGCTCCAGGGACTGGACGCCGCCGCCTGCGGGCGGCCTGGACTCGTCGGTGCTGCGGGGCACGTTCGCGTTCCTTCCGTACGGGTGCGACCGCAGCTTAACCGCCCGGAATCCGGCTTTCAGCATGTGGAATCCGCCGAACCGTCCGGCGGGCGGCCCTTGACGGGGGCGGGCACCCCCCGCGACAGTGCATTTCAACAGAACGTTGAAGCAAGGCGTGCCGAGAGGGGACCGGGTGCCCGGCGTCGAACTGGTACTGCGCTCACGTCGCGTGGTCACCCCCGAGGGGGAGCGGCCCGCCG
>NZ_JACBXC010001745.1 GCF_013870535.1 Streptomyces phytophilus
GGTACGTATCCGCCGCGCGTCCCTGCCCGCAGGCGCCGCCGGCGCCGTCCCCTTGAAGGCGTTCGATGGCCAGCAGCAACGAGGAAAAGCTCCGCGACTACCTGAAGGCGGTCACCGCCGACCTGCGCCAGACCCGGCAGCGGCTCCAGTCCCTGGAGGAGCGCGACCACGAGCCGATCGCGGTGGTCGGGATGGCCTGCCGCTACCCCGGCGGCGCGGTGTCGCCCGACGCGCTGTGGGAGCTGGTGTCGGCGGGCGGGGACGCCATCGGCGAGTTCCCCGGCGACCGGGGCTGGGACCTGGACGCGGTCTTCGACGCGGACCCGGACCGGGCGGGCACGAGCTACGCCCGCCGCGGCGGCTTCCTCTACGACCTGCCGGAGTTCGACGCCGGGCTGTTCGGGATCTCCCCCCGGGAGGCCGCGGCGATGGACCCGCAGCAGCGGCTGCTGCTGGAACTGGCCTGGGAGGCGCTGGAGCGGGCGGGCGTCGCGGCCGACGGGCTGCGCGGCTCCGCCACCGGCGTGTTCGCGGGCACCTCGGCGGCCGACTACGGGCCGCGGCTGCACGAGGCGAGCGGCGGCGCCGAGGGCTACATGCTGACCGGGACCACGCCGAGCGTCGCCTCCGGGCGGATCGCGTACACGCTCGGCCTGGAGGGCCCGGCGCTGACGGTGGACACGGCGTGCTCGTCCTCGCTGGTCGCGGTGCACCTGGCCACGCGCGCGCTGCGCGCGCAGGAGTGCACGATGGCGCTGGCCGGCGGGGCCACGGTGATGTCGACGCCGGGGATGTTCGTGGAGTTCTCGCGGCAGCGCGGGCTGGCGTCCGACGGGCGCTGCAAGTCGTTCTCCGAGGACGCCGACGGCACCGGGTGGGCCGAGGGCGCGGGCATGCTCGTGCTGGAGCGGCTCTCCGACGCCCGGGCCGCGGGGCACCGGGTGCTCGCGGTGATCCGCGGCTCCGCCGTCAACCAGGACGGCGCCTCCAACGGCCTCACC
>NZ_JACBXC010001746.1 GCF_013870535.1 Streptomyces phytophilus
ACTGCTGCAGGGTCGGGTGACACCTGACCTGGCTTGCTGAGAGGCGGCCTGGAAGGATGTCGCAGTGCCCAAGCCGTATCCGAAGGAGTTCCGCGAAGACGTCGTGCGGGTCGCGCGCAACCGCGAGCCCGGCGTCACGCTGGAACAGATCGCCACCGACTTCGGTGTCCACCCGATCACGCTGTCGAAGTGGCTGCGCCGTGCCGAAACCGACGAGGGCGCCAGGCCGGCAACGGTGTCGGGTGAGTCGGCCGAGCTGCGCGAGGCCCGCAAGCGGATTCGGCTGCTGGAGCAGGAGAACGCGGTGCTGCGCCGGGCTGCTGCGTATCTGTCGCAGGCGAACCTGCCGGCAAAATGATGTACCCGCTCGTCCGCGAGCTGGCCGCCGCTGATGCCCCTCATCGGGTGCCCGTGGCGGCGGATGTGCCGGGTGCTGAAGCTGGCCCGCCAGCCCTACTACCGGTGGCTGGCCCGGCCGGTCACCGACGCCGAGCTGGCCGAGGCATACCGGGCCGACGCGCTGTTCGACGCACACCGCGACGACCCCGAGTTCGGCACCGGTTCCTCCTCGACGAAGCGCGGGCCGCGGGTCAGGTGATGGCCGAGCGGACCGCCTGGCGGATCTGCCGGGACAACGGCTGGTGGAGCGTCTTCGGCAAGCGAAAGGGCCGCGGCAAGAACGCCAAGGCCGGGCCGCCGGTGCACGATGACCGGGTGCGGCGCAACTTCACCGCCGAAGGGCCGAACCAGGTGTGGCTCACGGACATCACCGAGCACCCGACCGGCGAGGGCAAGCTGTATCTGTGCGCCGTCAAGGACGTCTACTCCGGCCGCATCGTGGGCTATTCCATCGACGCCCGGATGAAGTCCCGCCTCGCGGTGGCCGCGCTTCAATCCGCCGTCGCCCGCCGCGGCCAAGTGGCCGGATGCGTGGTGCACTCGGATCGCGGCTCG
>NZ_JACBXC010001747.1 GCF_013870535.1 Streptomyces phytophilus
GCCGCCGTTTACGCATCTGCATGTGCACACGCAGTATTCGCTGCTGGATGGGGCGGCGCGGTTGAAGGATATGTTCGCGGCCTGTCGTGAGATGGGGATGTCGCATATTGCGATGACGGATCACGGGAATCTGCATGGTGCGTATGACTTCTTTGCGCAGGCGACGTCGGCGGGGGTGACGCCGATCATCGGGATCGAGGCGTATGTGGCGCCGGAGTCGCGGCGGAACAAGCGGAAGGTGCAGTGGGGGCAGCCGCATCAGAAGCGTGATGACGTGTCTGGTTCCGGTGGGTATACGCATAAGACGATCTGGGCGTCGTCGCGTACGGGTCTGCACAATCTGTTCCGGTTGTCGTCGGATGCGTACAAGGAGGGGTGGTTGCAGAAGTGGCCGCGGATGGACAAGGAGGTGATCGCCGAGCATGCGGAGGGGTTGATCGCTTCTACGGGGTGTCCGTCGGGTGAGGTGCAGACGCGGCTGCGGCTGGGGCAGTTCGACGAGGCGCTGGCGGCGGCGGCGTGGTATCAGGAGGTGTTCGGGAAGCAGCGGTATTTCCTGGAGTTGATGGATCACGGGATCGAGATCGAGCGGCGGGTGCGGGACGGGCTGCTGGAGATCGGGCGGAAGCTGGGGATTCCGCCTTTGGTGACGAATGACTCGCATTACACGTATGCGCAGGAGGCGGGGGCGCATGATGCGTTGCTGTGTATTCAGACGGGGAAGAATCTGTCGGATCCGGATCGGTTCCGGTTCGATGGGACGGGTTATTACCTGAAGTCGACCGAGGAGATGTATGCGGTCGATTCCTCCGATGCGTGGCAGGAGGGGTGTGCGAACACGCTGCTGGTGGCGGAGCAGGTCGACACCGGGGGGTGGTTCGAGAAGCGCGACCTGATGCCCCGCTTCGAGGTCCCCGACGGCTACACCGAGGTGACCTGGTTCC
>NZ_JACBXC010001748.1 GCF_013870535.1 Streptomyces phytophilus
GGCTTCCTGGGTAATGGTGGTGCGGCGAGTGTGGCGTCGGGGCGGGTGGCGTACACGTTCGGTCTCGAAGGTCCGGCGGTGACGGTCGACACGGCTTGCTCGTCGTCGTTGGTGAGTATGCATCTGGCTGCGCAGGCGTTGCGTAATGGTGAGTGTGATCTGGCGCTTGCCGGTGGTGTGACGGTGATGGCGACGCCGGGTGTGTTCGTGGAGTTCTCGCGGCAGCGTGGGTTGGCGCCTGATGGGCGGTGCAAGCCGTTCGCGGAGGCTGCGGATGGTACGGGCTGGGGTGAGGGTGTCGGTTTCGTGCTGCTGGAGCGGCTCTCGGATGCGGAGCGCAACGGGCACGAGGTCCTGGCGGTGCTGCGCGGTTCGGCTGTCAACCAGGATGGGGCGTCGAATGGTCTGACGGCGCCGAACGGTCCTTCGCAGCAGCGGGTGATCGAACAGGCGCTGGCCAGTGCCCGGTTGAGTGCGGGTCAGATCGATGCGGTGGAGGCGCACGGTACGGGTACGACGCTGGGTGATCCGATCGAGGCGCAGGCGCTGCTGGCGACGTACGGTCAGGCGCATACGGCGGAGCGGCCGTTGTGGCTGGGTGCGGTGAAGTCGAACATCGGTCACACGCAGGCCGCTGCGGGTGTCGCGGGTGTGATCAAGATGGTCGAGGCCATGCGCCACGGCGTGCTGCCGCGCACCCTCCACGTGGACGAGCCCTCCAGCCACGTCGACTGGAACACCGGCCACGTTGCCCTGCTGACCGAGGCACATGAGTGGCCGGAGACCGGTGAGCCGCGACGCTCGGCCGTGTCCTCCTTCGGCATCAGCGGCACCAACGCGCACGTGATCCTGGAAGCCGCCCCGGAGCAGTCTGCGGAAGCCGATACGACGACCGATTCCTCGCCGGTGCCGGTGGTGATCTCGGCCCGT
>NZ_JACBXC010001749.1 GCF_013870535.1 Streptomyces phytophilus
GAAACAGACCCGCAGCTAAGGGTGGCCCAGGGGGAGCGGGCACCCTGCAGCCCTATCTACGGATGCAGAGCCCTGCGGACGGGGGGCGGGGCACCGGGAGTTGGACCTGCCCCGATCGCCGGGATGCCCCGGCGCCCGGGGGACGGACCACCGGAACCAGGCGTGTCCGATCGCCGAAGCGCCCCCGGCGCCCGGGGCCGGATCACCGGAACCGGCGTATCCGATCGCCGGAATACCCCCGACGCCCGGTGGGACTACCAGGAGCCCCAGCCGCGTCCAAGCGGAGGAATCTGGTCGTAACTCGCGGGAGCCAGCCCACAAAACCAACCCAAATCCCCCACCGAGACCGAGTTTCGCCCATCCAGACGCACCAACCCACCCCAGCCACCGCCAACCACCTGCCACACGGCCCGGAATGGGCGCTACCTGCACGAACTCGCGGAACCGCACCCTCAAAACCAGGGCAAATCGTCCTCCTGGGTCGAGTTTTCCTTCGCGACGCGCACGGAACCACCCGCAGGACCGGAATTCGCACCCGAGGCCATCCGGTGCACGCCAGCGAGACGAACTCTCGGCGGCCCGCCAGCCAAACCAGTGCAAAACACCCACGCGACCAGACTTTTGCCCACCTACACGCATGCACCAACCCCCATGGCTCCCGACCCCGCCCCACTCAGCACCCACCCGAGAACGAACAGGCCCGACACCGGTGATCCGGTCCCGGGCGCCGGGGGCGCTTCGGTGATCGGACACGCCCTGTTCCGGTGGTCCGCCCCCGGGCGCCGGGGCATCCCGGCGATCGGGGTGGGTCCAACTGCCGGTGTCCCGTCCCCCGTCGGCGGGGCTCTGCATCCGTAGATAGGGCTGCAGGGTGCCCGCTCCCCCTGGGCCACCCTTAGCTGCGGGTCTGTTTG
>NZ_JACBXC010000175.1 GCF_013870535.1 Streptomyces phytophilus
GTACGTGGCGCGAAGGCAATCCCGCGGCGAACAGCGGGACACGGCGCCGGGGGGAGAAGGGGGGGGCGGGGCGGCACGGCGACGGGACAACGCGCCGTCCGCGATGCCCCGCCGCCGCGGTCCGGGTGCCCTCTTCTCAGTCGGCCATGCCGAGCACGGTCAGCGAGTACGGCGTGAAGCCCAGCTCCATCGTCCGTGTCACGTCGAACCCGTCCCGGGCCACCTCCGCCTCGATCAGCGACCCTGTGAACGGATCCGTGACGTACACCGACTCCTCGCCCGGCGCCAGCGCCGCCTGGTTCTTCGTCCAGTCCGCCGAGACCTCGAACGGCTCGGTCACCTTCGAGGAGCCGACGACCTTGCCGCTCTTCGGGTCGACGCCGTGCAGCTCGCCGTCGGCGGTGAGGGCGAGGCCCCGGTCCCAGTACGGGTCCCAGGTGAACGCGGCGCGCGCGGCGGGCAGGTCGACGCGGCGCATCGTGCGCTCGCCGAGGTCGAGCGCGGCCATCGCCTCGTCGCCGAAGGTGGCGAGGACCGCGTCGCCGCTGTGCCCGGCGAAGGAGCTGACGCGCTCCTGGCCGCCGCTGCCCGCCGGGTTGGGGATCTTGTCGGCGGTCCACTTGCCGCCGTCGCCGCGCTCCAGCACCAGCACGCCGTCCAGGCAGCCGAAGAGCAGCAGGCCGTCGCCGACGGCGTGTTCGCCGTGCAGTTCGGGGCAGTCGCGGAAGGCGGCGGTCTCGCGGTTGTGCGCGTCGTGGACGCGTACGCCCACGGGCAGGTCCTCCTCCGTCTCGCCGGGGACGGTGACGACCATCTCGCCCGTCTCCAGGGTCACGGCGACGCCGTGGTGCGGCCCTTCGGCGGTCAGCTCCCGCTCGGGGTCGGTGCTCGCGTGCTCCTCGCCGACGTGCAGGACCCGGGCCGTGCCCGTGCCGTCGTCGAAGACGGTGACGTGCTCGCCGTGCGGCACGGCGTGCGAGGGGTACTCGCCCTTCAGGCCGCCGAGGACGCGGGGGCGTTCGTGGTGCGCGTCCTGGTGGCCGCCGTGGTCCTCCCAGCGGATGCCGGCGTCCACGAGGTGGGTCACCCCCTGCTCGCCCTGGGGCAGCAGGACGTGGGTGTCGTCCTCGGTGCGTACGGGCCGGGACTGGCCCTCGACGTGCAGCGTACGGACCGTGCCGCCGTCGGCGAGGCCGATGACGCGGACGGCGCCGGAGCCCTGCTCGGTGACGACGGCGCGCAGCTCCGGGGCGCCGTGGGCGGTCTTCTCCGCGGGCCAGCCGGACCGGTCGGCGCCGGCCGCCTCGCCCGCCGTACCGCCGTCGGCCGCCTTCGACTCGCGGCCGGCGCCGGGCTTTCCGCCGCCCGGGTCGTCGTCGTTCTCCGCACACCCGCCGGCCAGCACGAGGGCTATCGCCGCCACGCCCGCGGCGAGTGTCTTCCTGGTCTTCGTAATGACAATCATTTTCATGACGATAGCAGGAGTATCCCCGGGCGTCTGCCACCAGGGGGTCTGCCGCCGGGGGCTCCCCCGGGGGTCCGCGGGCATGCGAGAGCCGGCGGCCCCACCCAGCGGGGCCGCCGACCGGTCTCGCGGCTCGGCGCGTGCCGCAGTACGGCAACGTGCCGCGGCTCGGCGCCTGCCAGGGTGCGGGCGCCTGCCGTGGTTCCGTGCGTGCGGCGGCTCAGGTCGTGTCGTGGCTGCCGTGGGCCGGTGCGTCGCGGGTCGGCTTCATCGCCTCCGCGTTGTGCTTTCCGGCCACCGTGCCGTTGGGGTTCGTCACGACGAACAGCCCGGCCACGCCCATGTCCGCGTGGCTCTGTACGTGGCAGTGGTACATCCACCGCCCCGAGCCGACCAGTTCGCCCGCGATGAACTGGAACCCGAACGAGTCCCCGGGCCCGACGATCTTGTTGTCGATGACGGGCGTCGGATCGTCCACGCTGGTCAGCATGCCCGTGCGGTTGTCCGCCCAGCGATGGCCGTGCAGATGGAACGTGTGGTAGAACTCGCCGTGCGTGATCATGATGATCTCGCACCGCTCGCCGAGCGTGGCGGTGAAGTCCGGCCCGTGGCCGGCGACGTTGTTGATCGTGTTGTCGTTGAAGACGATGACGAACTGCTTGTCGGGCAGCTTGTCGCCGCGCCGGCGGACGATCAGCCCGCCGTACAGCCCGCGCTTGACGCCGCCGGAGCCGTGCGGGGTGCCGACCGCGTGGTCGTGGTAGTTCCAGTAGCCCGCGCTGCCCGGCTGGATTGTGCCGTCCTTGCGGGTGCCGGCGGTGTGCGAGTGCCACACGTAGTCGCGTGAACCGCCCGGCGGGACCGCGCTGTTCGTCATCGGTGTGCCGTCGTTGTCGATGTCGTAGTCGACGCCGTGGACGTGCAGGCTGGCCTCGACGTCGAGGTTGTTGACCAGCTTGATCATCATGCTGTCGCCCTCGTACATCTCCAGCAGGGGGCCGGGGATGGAGGGCTTGCCCGGTTCGAGGCCGTAGCCGAGTTGGCCGTCCGGCATGGCCTCGGCGTACATGGTGATCCGCTTGATCTCGCCGAGCGGCTGGGGTTGCGGTTCGTCGTCCGACGCGGTGACCGTCGCTCCGGAGGTGGACAGTGCGACCGGGGTCGCCAGTGCGGCCGCGGCCGCACCGCTGGTGAAGGACCTTCTGGAAAAGACATTGCGCGGCATGGTGGCCCCCGCCTTCTCGCGCGTTTGTGACTCGTCCCTGACAGCCGCTCATGGTAAGGGCTTGCGGAGGCTTTGCCCATCCTCAGGACAAAGTTCGAACCGAATCCGGCGCTAGGCATTGGCAGTTCGCGAAAAGGGGGCTAACTTCCTACGGCGGCGCAGCTATCCCGCAGCATCCCGGGACGAGGTGGGAGGACCATGCGACGCAGGGGAAACGCCCTACGCTGGGCGGCCGGCGCATCGGCCGTGGCAATGGCGGCAACACTACTGGCAGGAGCACAGGCCGTGGCGGGGCCGTCGGACGGCGGACCGCTGGCGGCCGGCAGTCCGCCGGGCAAGGCGGCAGCCTCGGTACTCGTATTCACCCGGGTCGACGGCGACCAACACGCCGTGACCCGGGCGGGCATCGAGGCCATCGAGGCCGCCGGCGCCCAGGGGCCCGAGACGTTCACGGTGACCGCGACCGACGAGGTCACGGCCTTCACCGACAAGAATCTGGCCAAGTACAACGCGGTCGTCTTCCTGTCACCGGGCAGCGACCGGCTCAACACCGTGCAGGAGCAGTCGTTCCAGCGCTACATCGAGGCGGGCGGCGGGTTCCTCGGCATCCATGACGCGGCCCGCTCGGAACCGGAGTCCGACTGGTTCACGGGCCTGATCGGCAGCCGCCCCGCCGGCACCTCCGACGGCGCCCAGGAGGCCGTCGTCGAGGTCGGCGACCGGCTGAACCCGGCCACCAGGGACCTGCCGCTGGAGTGGCAGCGCAGCGACGTGTGGACCAACTGGGAGAGCAACCCGTCCGGCAAGGTGCACACCGTCGCCAGGGTCCGGGAGCTGTCGTACGAGCCGGGGCCGTCCGCCAACGGGGCGGACCACCCGATCTCCTGGTGCCGCGACTACGAGGGCGGCCGTTCGTTCTACACCGGCATGGGCGGCACCGCCGCCGGCTTCGCCGAGGAGAACCTCCGCTCGCACCTGCGCGGCGCCCTGCTCTGGACCACGCGCCAGGCGCAGGCCGACTGCCAGGCGAGCATCACCGCGAACTACGAGGCGACGCGGCTGACCCAGCCGAACCAGGCGAACCAGCTCGACCAGATCGGCGAGCCGCACGGCATCGACATCGCCGAGGACGGCAAGGTCTACTACATCGGCCGCGGCGGCCGCTGGTCCGGCGCCCCCGTCGACGTCGACTGGAACAGCGCGGAGATCGGCAAGGGCCCCGGCACCATCCACGTGTGGGACCCGGAGACCGAGCAGGTGACCGCGGTCGGCACGCTCGACGTCTTCGGCAACAAGGGCGGCGGCGACGAGCTGGTCAAGGTCGAGGAGGGCCTCCTCGGCATCGCCCTCGACCAGGACTTCGCCACCAACGGGTACGTGTACCTGCACTACACGCCGCACTCGGGCGTCGACCGCGACGCGCACATGGCCGAGCGGCGGGTCTCCCGGTTCACCATCGACCAGGAGACGCAGCAGCTCGACACCGCCTCCGAGAAGGTCGTGCTGTCCTGGCAGGTCCAGGTGCACAGCTGCTGCCACGCGGGCGGCGACATGGAGTGGGACTCCAAGGGCAACCTGTACATCGCCACCGGTGACACCAACTCCTCGCGGTTCAGCGACGGCTACTCGGGCAACAACCCGGAGCCCAACTTCGGCGGCGTCTCGTTCTCCGACGCGCGCCGCACCGCGGGCAACACCAACAACCTCAACGGCAAGATCCTGCGGATCCACCCCGAGGCCGACGGCACGTACACCATCCCCGAGGGCAACCTCTTCACCGGCGACGAGGGCGACGGCGACCAGGCCAGGCCCGAGATCTACGTGATGGGCGTACGCAACCCGTCCCGCATCGAGATCGACGCCGAGGACCGGCTCTACGCCGGCTGGGTCGGCCCCGACGCCGGCGAGCCCAGCACCACCTGGGGCCCGGCGAAGTACGACACGTTCGCCGTCATCACCAGCGCGGGCAACCAGGGCTGGCCGTACTGCATGGGCAACTCGCAGCCGTACCGCGACCGCAACCTGCCCGACCCGACGCAGCCGCTCGACTGGTACGACTGCGACAACCTCAAGAACACCTCGCCCAACAACGACGGCCTGACGGACATCCCGCCGGCCCGCGACAACAACATCTGGTACTCGCCCCAGGGCGGCGGCCCCGACTACCCGCGCAACGCGGACGGGGTGCCCAGCTACAACATCGGCGAGGCCCAGTACAAGCTGCCCTGGCTCAAGGGCGGCGGCCAGGCGGCCATGACGGGCCCCGTCTACCGCTACGACGCCGGCTCCGCCAGCGACGTCAAGTGGCCCGAGTACTGGAACGGCAAGTGGTTCGTCGGCGACTTCTACGACCAGGACCAGCCGCGGCACGCCGTGGTCATGGACCCGGACAACGCCGGTGACGGCGGGCTGCCCGTGCACGCCGAGTCGCTGGACGAGATCATCCCGGCCGGCGACGGCGGCATCCGCAACCTGATGGACTGGAAGTTCGGCCCGGACGGCGCGCTCTACGTGCTCGACTACGGCCGCGGCTTCTTCAACGCCGACTCGGCGTCCGCGCTGTGGCGGGTGACGTACAAGGGCGGGCCGGCGACGCCCCTGCCCGAGGACCTGATCACGAAGGGAAGCCGATGAGATCCGGAGCTCTGACCGCAGGTGTACTGCGGCGGGCGCTGATCACTCTGGTGGCGGTCTGCCTGGCGCTCCTCGCGCCGGGCGGCCTGCCCGCCGCGGACGCGGCGGCGCCCGACGAGCCCAGGGCGGCGCAGACGCTGACCTGGACCGCGGGCGACAGCATCACCGAGTACACGTCCGCGCCGACGACGGCGGTGGCCGGGGAGACGACCATCGTCTTCGAGAACAGCGCCGCCACCGGCAACACCACCGGCATGGTGCACACGCTCACGTTCGACACGTTCACCGACGGATACAACAAGGACGTCAACCTCAACCTCCAGGCGTCCCCGAACGACGAGAACAGCGGCAAGTGGCAGGCGACCGTCAACCTCTCGCCGGGCAAGTACCGCTACTTCTGCGCGATTCCCGGCCACGGCTCGATGGTCGGCGAGCTGATCGTCACGGACGGCGGCGGCGAGGACACCACGGCGCCCGAGGCGGCGGCCGAGGTCACCGGCGAGCAGGACGCGAACGGCGCGTACCTGGGCAGCGCGACGGTCGAGCTGTCGGCCACCGACGACATGTCGGGGGTCGATCGCATCGAATACGCCCTGGACGGGGCCGCGGAGTGGACCCCGTACGAGGCGCCGGTCGTCGTCGACGCCCTCGGCGAGCACACCGTCAGGTTCCGCGCCACCGACAAGGCGGGCAACACCTGCGAGGAGAAGTCGGTGACCTTCACGGTCGCCGAGGCCGGGGAGGACACGACGCCGCCGACGGTGACCGCCTCGGTCAGCGGTGAGCAGAACGACGACGGCGCGTATCTGGACATGGCCATGGTCATGCTGGAGGCGGCCGACACCGGTGGCTCCGGCCTCGACAAGGTCGAGTACGCGGTGGGCGGCGGAGCCTTCCAGCCGTACACCGAGATGGTGCACGTCTCGACCGTCGGCGAGCACACGGTCAGCTACCGGGCCACCGACAAGGCGGGAAACTCCTCCGAGGTCGGGACCGTCACCTTCACGGTCGTCGAGAAGTACCCCAACCCCGACCCGGTCTGCCCGGAGCTGGACTCCCGGCCGATCGTCTTCATCGGCCAGTACGACACCCACGTGCCCAACCGCGTCACCGCGAGCGGCTGCACGATCAACGAGGTGATCGAGGACGAGAAGGCGTGGCCGAAGCAGAAGGCGTTCCTGGACCACATCAGGAACGTCACCGACGAGCTGTACGCGGACGCCGTCATCAACGGCGAGGAGCGCCAGCTGATCCGCGACACGGCGAAGGAGTCGGGGATCGGCAAGCCGGGCCAGAACGACGGCTACACGCCGATCTTCACCGGCACCGAGAACTCCTTCTCCAAGTGGGAGCAGGTCGGCGGCGGCAGCTTCGGCCTCAACGGCGACGGCTCGATGACGAGCGGGACGACCGTCGACGGGATGGGCATGCTGTGGTATCCGCAGGCCCAGTACGGCGACTTCTCGCTCAAGCTGCAGTGGCGCGACGACGCGCCGGGCGACGGGCGCACCAACTCCGGTGTCTTCGTCCGCTTCCCGGACGTGCGCGACCACCCGGACGAGTCGCGGCCCGAGTGGGTGGCGATCAAGTACGGCCACGAGGTGCAGGTCTTCGACTCGGAGGCCGGCGACCAGTACAAGACGGGCTCGGTCTACGGCTTCGACGAGATCACCCACGGCGGGGCCGGGGTGACGCCGAAGGGCACGTGGAACGACTACGAGATCCGGGTGGTGGACCAGAAGTACGAGATCTACCGCAACGGCATTCTCCTCAACGAGTTCGAGAACTCCCCGGGGCAGCTCTTCGAGCCGCCGCGCGGCGACGACCCGGGCACGGACGGGCGCCAGCACGCGAAGGGCTACATCGGCCTGCAGGTGCACGGCACCACGGACGTGGTCTCGTACCGCGACATCCGGATCAAGCCGCTGTGATGTATACGGTCGGCTGAGTCGTACCAGTCCTGTGGGGGGCGGTGGCACACACCGCCCCCCACCAGGCGTTCCTGGGGTGTTCCACGGGCGCGGGAGGCGAAACGTCTGTTCGCCACGGGATCGAAACCGCGCCGGTGCGCGCACCTCGGTGGGATAGTCGGTCCGTTCGGTGTCCACGGTCCCGAAGGAAGGTGATGGCCCGTGGTGTTCGCCATGGGATTCTCCGCATACGGCGGCCCCGAGGTGCTGCGCCGCCTCGACGTCGAGGTGCCGGCGCCGGCCGCCGGCGAGGTGCGCGTCCGCGTCCGGTGCGCGGGGGTCAACCCGATGGACTGGAAGCTGCGCGGCGGGCAGCTGGCGGCGTTCCGCCCGCTGGCCTTCCCACACG
>NZ_JACBXC010001750.1 GCF_013870535.1 Streptomyces phytophilus
GCCGGCCAGCTTCGCCTTGACCTCGTCGATCGACTTGGCGCCGAAGTTGCGGATGTCGAGGAGGTCCGCCTCGGAGCGGGCCACCAGCTCGCCCACCGAGTGGATGCCCTCGCGCTTGAGGCAGTTGTACGAGCGGACCGTCAGCTCCAGCTCCTCGATCGGCAGCGCCAGGTCCGCGGCCAGGGCGGCGTCGGTCGGGGACGGGCCCATGTCGATGCCCTCGGCGTCGATGTTCAGCTCGCGGGCCAGGCCGAAGAGCTCGACCAGGGTCTTGCCGGCCGAGGCCACCGCGTCACGCGGGCGCATGCACGGCTTGGACTCGATGTCGACGATCAGCTTGTCGAAGTCCGTGCGCTGCTCGACACGGGTCGCCTCGACCTTGTAGCTGACCTTCAGTACCGGCGAGTAGATCGAGTCGACCGGAATCCGGCCGATCTCCTGCCCGACCTGCTTGTTCTGCACCGCCGAGACATAGCCGCGACCGCGCTCGACGGTCAGCTCCATCTCCAGCTTGCCCTTGCCGTTCAGCGTGGCCAGGACCAGATCCGGGTTGTGCACCTCGACACCGGCCGGCGGCGCGATGTCCGCGGCGGTCACCACACCCGGACCCTGCTTGCGCAGGTACATCACCACCGGCTCGTCGTGCTCGGAGGAGATGACCAGCTGCTTGATGTTGAGGATGAGGTCGGTGACGTCCTCCTTGACACCCGGCACGGTGGTGAACTCGTGCAGAACGCCGTCGATCCGGATATTGGTGACCGCCGCACCCGGAATCGAGGACAGGAGCGTACGACGCAGAGAGTTACCGAGGGTGTAGCCGAAGCCGGGCTCCAGCGGCTCGATGACGAACCGGGAACGGTACTCCTCGACGACCTCTTCGGTGAGAGAGGGACGCTGAGCAATCAGCAT
>NZ_JACBXC010001751.1 GCF_013870535.1 Streptomyces phytophilus
GGCGGCGGCGCATGGTCATCCAGCTGAACGTGCGTTCCACCGCCCATCGCTTGGGCTGGACCTGGAATCCGTGCTGTCCGGGTTGCTTGCGCATGATCTCCACGGTGCGGCCGAGGATCTCCTCGGCCCAGGTCACCAGGCGGCCGGCGAAGCCCTGGGCGGCGAAGACCTTCCGCACCGTGGGGTGGTCGAGGCGTGTCCACAGCAGGGGGCGCTTCGCGCCATCGCGGTCCTGAACGCTCGCCGCGACGACGTGCACGGCCAGCAGCAGACCGAGGGTGTCGGTGACGATGAACCGCTTGCGGCCCCTGGTCTTCTTGCCCGCGTCGAAGCCGCTCGTCTGTTTCGGCACCGTATCGGCGGCCCGCACGGACTGCGAGTCGATCAGCCCCGCGGACGGTTCCGCACGGCGGCCGTCGGCCTCGCGCACCTTGGCCCGCAGTGCGTCGTGGATCTTCTCCACCGTGCCGTCGTCGTGCCATCTGGTGAAGTACCAGTACACCGTCTCCCACGGCGGGAAGTCCTTGGGCAGTTGCCGCCAGGAGCATCCGGTCCGGACGACGTAGAAGATCGCGTCCATGACCCGGCGGCGCGGATGCTTCTCCCGCCGCCCGCCCTTGGGTCCGGTCCGCGGCGGCGGCAGCAACTCCTCCACCAGTAGCCACTGTTCGTCCGTCAGGTCCGACGGATAGCCCTCCCCGACAGCACTCATACACCCCCTCAACGAGCGGCCTGCACAACCGACACGGAAGATCTCAAACGCGGTCT
>NZ_JACBXC010001752.1 GCF_013870535.1 Streptomyces phytophilus
GACCCGCCTGGATGATCTACACCACCGTCACGGTCATCGAAGTGGCCTTCCACCTCCACTACGGCCTGGCCGCCCTCGCGTTCGTGCCCTACGCGCTGCTGCGCACCTGGCTCCTCCTGCGCTACGCACGACTGCTTCCACTGCTCCTCGGCCACGCCATCGCCGACGCGGTCGTCCTGCTCTGTGCACCGCCTAACGCCGCCCTCGCCAAGATCGTTATCCCGCTGGGGCTGATCGCCAGCATGTGGCAGCTCCTCCACCAAGGCGACCAGAATCCGGAAGCCCCCGACCCCGGTTCCCACGCCACTACCGGGCCCGTGGGCCGGTAGCCCGAGCACCCGACCGGCCCACCGGCCGACACCGCCGGACCCGGGCCGAGGCCCTCACGCAGAGCCCCCGCCACCCCTCAGCGCGCCTGGGGGAGGCGCGGGCACCAGCTCCCGCCGCTCGCCGGGGACGTGTGAAGCGGCCTTCGGACGGCGGGCGGCGGGACCCCTCCTCCTCACCTTTTCGGCACCCAGTACGTACCCCTCTCTTCACCCATTTCATGGGAGCAGCCATGACTTCCCGGATTCTGGTGACCGGCGTCGCCACGCCTGCCGGGCTCGCCCTGGCCAGGGCCCTGTTACCCGAAGCCGACGTCATCGCCGCGGACGCCGACCCCCACGCACCCGGTCTGCACATCCCCGGCGTCACCGCCCACCAACTCCCCG
>NZ_JACBXC010001753.1 GCF_013870535.1 Streptomyces phytophilus
GATCACCCACGCCGACCCCACCGGACTCTTCTGGAAAGGCATCATCGACTTCATCCAGGAGACGGTGGAACGCGCCGTCATCCACCAGAACTCCACCCGAAACTCCCCCAGCGGTGGTGGCGGTGGCGGAGGAGGCACCACCCCGGCTACCCAGGCAACCTTCACGGCCGCCCCGTCAGGCGGGTGTGTGGGCATGTACGTGATGAAGTGCCTACCCGACATCAGCCAGTACTGGGAGGATGGCGAGCCCGTACGCGAAGCGGTTGAGGACCTCATGTTGCCGGACGTGGGAGGTGCGATTGACTGCGTGACCGCGCCAGGGCTGACCAAGGAATGCGGGGCAGCTTTCCTGGAGACTCCGTGGACCAAGGCCCTCGGCTCTGTGGCAAAAATCGGCAAAAGGATCGGCGATAAGATCCTGGATGCACGGAGAGCCAGGAAGGCCGAAGATCCGGATGTCAAACCAGGTTCCAAATCACCTAAGTGTGAAAGTAACAGCTTCACCGCCGGCACGCCGGTTCTGATGGCCGACGGCACCACAAAACCCATCGAAGACGTAAAGGTCGGCGACAAGGTACTCGCCACCGACCCCGAAACCGGCAAAACCAGTATCGAAACCGTCACAGCCGAGATCGTCGGCACCGGGTCCAAGAACCTGGTTCAGATCACCATCGACGTCGACGGCAAGCACGGGAAGAGGACC
>NZ_JACBXC010001754.1 GCF_013870535.1 Streptomyces phytophilus
TGGGGAGTTGGTGGGCGGTGACGCCGGGGATGTGCAGACCGGGTGCGTGGGGGTCGGCGTCCGTGGCGATGACGTTGGCTTCGGGTAACAGGGCCCTGGCCAGGGCGAGCCCGGGAGGCGTGGCGACGCCGGTCACCAGAATCCGGGAAGTCATGGCTGCTCCGATGAAGAGGGGGTGCGTAGTGGTGCCGAAGAGGTGAGGAGAAGGGGAGGGTCCCGCCGCCCGCCGTCCGAAGGCCGCTTCACACGTCCCCGGCGGGCGGCGGGAGCTGGTGCCCGCCTCCCCCAGGCGCGCTGGGGGGGGCGGGGGCTCTGCGTGAGGGCCTCGGTCCGGGTCCGGCGGTGTCGGCCGGGCCGGTCGGGTGCTCGGGTTACCGGCCCACGGGCCCGGTAGTGGCGTGGGAACCGGGTTCGGCGGGTTCCGGATTCTGGTCGCCTTGGTGGAGGAGCCGCCACATGCTGGCGATCAGCCCCAGCGGGATAACGATCTTGGCGAGGGCGGCGTTAGGCGGTGCACAGAGCAGGACGACCGCGTCGGCGATGGCGTGGCCGAGGAGCAGCGGAAGCAGTCGTGCGTAGCGCAGGAGGAGCCAGGTGCGCAGCAGCGCGTAGGGCACGAACGCGAGGGCGGCCAGGCCGTAGTGCAGGTGGAAGGCCACTTCGATGACCGTGACGGTGGTGTAGATCATCCAGGCGGGTA
>NZ_JACBXC010001755.1 GCF_013870535.1 Streptomyces phytophilus
AATCACCCACGCCGACCCCACCGGACTCTTCTGGAAAGGCATCATCGACCTCATCCAGGAGACGGTGGAACGCGCCGTCATCCACCAGAACTCCACCCGAAACTCCCCCAGCGGCGGCGGGGGCGGCGGCAGCGGGGGCGGCAGTGGAGGCGGTGAGACGGCAACCCAGGCGTCCTTCACAGCCGCCCCGGCAAGCTGTGTGGGCGCCGCCTGCATACCCCGCATCACTCTGCCCTGGAAGGAGACAGTGGAGGGGTGGTTTGAGAACATCGTACCGGGATGGGGTTGCTTGATTAATCCCGGATTCAACTCGGAATGCGGGGCCGCTGTCCTGGAAGTCCCGATGACCAAGGCCGTCGGGACCGTGATGAAAGCCGGCAAGAAGATCGCCGACAAGATCCTGGACGCCAGGAAGGCCAAAAAGGCCGACGAGGCGAAGCCCAAAGCAGATTCCAAATCGCCTGAGTGTGAAAGCAACAGCTTCACTGCCGGCACACCGGTACTGATGGCCGACGGCACCACAAAACCCATCGAAGACGTGAAAGTCGGCGACAAGGTACTCACCACCGACCCCGAAACCGGCAAAACCAGTATCGAAACCGTCACAGCCGAGATCGTCGGCACCGGGTCCAAGAACCTGGTTCAGATCACCGTCGACGTCGACGGCAAGCACGGGAAGAAGACT
>NZ_JACBXC010001756.1 GCF_013870535.1 Streptomyces phytophilus
TCGGCCACTGCGCTCGCGCAGTCCGCCGGTCGGCTGGCGGCGTATGTGGAGCGGCACCCGCACGTCGGGGTTGGCGCGTTGGCGGCGCGGTTGTGGTCGGGGCGGGCGAAGCTGGAGCACCGCGCGGGCGTCGTCACCGGCGACCGCACCGAACTCCACGAAGCCCTCACCGCACTGGCCACCGGCGCCACACACCCCGCGCTGATCACCGGCCCCGGCTCTGCCGAGACAGGGGGGCGCCTGGCGGTGATGTTCTCCGGACAGGGCAGCCAGCGCCCCGGCATGGGCCGCGAGTTGTACGACACCTTCCCCGTCTACGCCGAAGCCCTGGACGAGGTCTGCGCGGCACTGGACCAGCACCTCGACACCGAGGTCCCGCTACGGGACGTGATGTTCGCCGAACCCGACACCGAACACGCCGCACTGCTGGAGACGACGCTCTACACCCAGCCCGCTCTCTTCGCCCACCACGTTGCCGGCTACCGGCTCCTCCACACCGCGGGCGTCCAACCCACCGCGCTCATCGGCCACTCCATCGGCGAACTCTCCGCCGCCCACCTCACCGGCGTCCTCCCCCTCACCGTGGCCGCCGACATCGTCGCCACCCGCGCAAAACTGCTCCACACCCTCCCCCAGGGCACCGGCATGCTCGCCGT
>NZ_JACBXC010001757.1 GCF_013870535.1 Streptomyces phytophilus
TGGCCTGCGACTACGAACGCGACCCGCGTCATGCCGAGACCATGATCCGCTGGGCCATGACCGACGTCATGCTGCGCCGGCTCACCCGTGGCCGACCCGCAATCCGGCAGGGACCACGACCACTACAACGAGCCCGCTGACCAGATCTCAAACGCGGTCTCAGTCACCGAGTCCCGTAAATTTCTCTGTCCTACGCGGCGAGATCACCCACAACTGAACGCCCTCGGGCAGCATGTCAGGCAATGTACTTCGACATGTTCCGCAGGCCCCCGTCGGGTAGTCGATGTAGAGCACAGCCTTTCTGACACCCGGGTTCATACGCAAGAACGCTGCTGCGTGAGTCTCCACGTGCTCCCTGTTGGCCTTCGTACGACCTGGGAGGTTCTTGAGAAGTCCCGACTGGCCGCCTGGGCCGCTAATCATCGGAATCTGATCAGTTCCGACGTCAAGGATGCCGACAGTGCGCCGGGGGTAGTCCTTCTGCAAGTCCTTGAGGTGAGGTCCACAGTTTGCATTGTGAACGAGGACCGATATCTGCCCAGCGAGCACATAGTACGTGTGTTTGTCGTTGACGGTCAGGTTGTAGACGGTGGTTTGGGTA
>NZ_JACBXC010001758.1 GCF_013870535.1 Streptomyces phytophilus
CCGGAGCGGGTCTCGATGCCGGATGTGGACATCGACTTCGACGAGCGCAGGCGGGCGGAGGTCATCCGCTATGTGACGGAGAAGTACGGTGCCGACAAGGTCGCGATGATCGGTACGTACGGGACGATCAAGGCGAAGAACGCGATCAAGGACTCGGCGCGGGTGCTGGGTTATCCGTACGCGATGGGCGACCGCATCACCAAGGCCATGCCCGCCGACGTGCTCGGCAAGGGCATCCCGCTGTCCGGCATCACCGACCCCGACCACCCCCGGTACTCGGAGGCCGGCGAGGTCCGCGGGCTCTACGAGAACGAGCCGGATGTGAAGAAGGTCATCGACACCGCGCGGGGCGTCGAGGGCCTGGTGCGGCAGATGGGCGTGCACGCCGCGGGTGTGATCATGTCCAGCGAGCCGATCGTGGACCACGTCCCGGTCTGGGTGCGGCACTCCGACCAGGTGACGATCACGCAGTGGGACTACCCGACGTGTGAATCGCTCGGCCTGCTGAAGATGGACTTCCTCGGCCTGCGCAACCTCACCATCATGGACGACGCCGTCAAGATGGTG
>NZ_JACBXC010001759.1 GCF_013870535.1 Streptomyces phytophilus
CGCCTCCTGGAACGCACCGGATACACCCAACCCGCACTCTTCGCCCTCGAAGTCGCCCTCTACCGACTCCTCGAACACACCGGCATACGCCCCGACTACCTCGCCGGACACTCCCTCGGCCAGATCACCGCAGCCCACTGCGCCGGAGTCCTGACCCTGGACGACGCAGCACTCCTCGTCACCACCCGCGCCCGCCTCATGCAAAACCTGCCACCCGGCGGCGCCATGACCACCGCCCACACCACCCCCGACACCCTCACCGAACTCCTGGCTCAGCACCCCGACGTGGCCATCGCCGCACACAACGCCCCCACCACCGTCACCCTCTCCGGACCCCAACCGGCCATCACCGCCATCGAAGAAGCACTGAGGACCCAGGGCATACGCGTCCGCCGACTCCACGTCAGCCACGCATTCCACTCACCCCTGATGAACCCCGTCCTCGACGACTTCCACCGCACCGCCGAAAGCCTCACCTACCACCCACCCACCATCCCGATCATCTCCAACCACAACGGCCAACTCGCCACCACA
>NZ_JACBXC010000176.1 GCF_013870535.1 Streptomyces phytophilus
CAAGCCAGGTCGTGCCGCTGAGCGGCGGGCGCGGCGGGGGGAGCGGCGGGAGACTCCGGTCCAGCCAGCGCGTTCTCGGCGGGAACCGGCGGGCCGGGCCCGTCGAGGGGCGGGGGGTACAGCTCGGCGAGCTGCTGCAGCAGCCGGGCGTAGGCGTCGCGTTCGGGCGGACGCGGTTCCGTACGGCGGCCGGGGTCGTCGCTCTCCCACGCCCCGACCGTCGCCCGCCGCACCTCCAGCGCATCGGCGACCTCCTGCTGCGTCAGCCCGTGCGCCATCCGAAGCCGCCGGCGCTCCGCCGGCGGCGGCAGCGCCCGCGAGCGGGCCACCAGCGCGTCCACCGCATCGAACCGAGCCTTGTCTCCGTGCCCCACACAAGGCAGCGTACGCCGTATGTGCGGTTCGATGCGCGAATCGCGTGCGCAACCGGACAGCCCTCCGCCCCCGTCCGGCCGGCGGCCGGTCCCGAAGACCCCGAGGCCGCAGCCCGGCGCCCGGCAAGAACCTCCGGGCCGGGCCCCGTTCACCAAGACCAGCAGTGCGCGGCGGCACCTCGGCCGGTCTGTGGTGCGATGGGTTCAAGTGGTGCGCGGGGGCGTGGTCGGGGCATTCGGTGCAGTCGTGCCGGGAGTGCGCTCGGTGGATCGGGTGGGGTTGGTGTGGACCGGTACTGCCGGCGTGGGCAGCGGGGACAGGGAGGGGGATCGCATCTGTCAGAGGGCTCTGTTTCCCTCTGTGACTCTTGGAGGACGCCATGCGTCGTCTCACTCTGTCTCTGGCCGCCGCGGCGTTGGGCCTCGGTGCCGTATTCGGCGCGAGTACCGCCGCCGCTGCCCAGCCGCCCCCCATCCCGGCCGGCCTGTGCGTAGAAGGCGGCGGCAAGGTCGTCCAGGACGGCACTCCGCCGGTCGGCTACACCTGTCAGGGCGGGGAGTTCGACGGGTTTCCGGTGATCCCCTGACCGCGGGCCTGCGAGAGGCGGCCCTCACCTCCGTGGCGCCGGTGAGGGGCTGATGGCCGCTGCTGCCCGGGGCCGCGCCCCGGGCAGCAGCACCAGGTGCGAAGCGGGGCGCCGTGTGCGGGGCCGTGCTGCGTGCTCAGGCGGGCCGGGTCATGCGTGTGAACCAGTCCGCTGCGGCGGCGGCGACTTCTTCCAGGGCGCCTGGTTCCGGGAACAGGTGGGTTGCGCCTGGGATCACGCGGAGCTCGTGGGGCGCGGTGAGTCGTTGCGCGGCTTCCTCGTTGAGTTCGATCACGGTGTCGTCGTGGCCGCCGACGAGGAGGAGTACTGGCGCGCGTACGTCGGCGAGTGCGCCGGCGGCGAGGTCGGGGCGGCCGCCGCGGGAGACCACGGCTTTGACGAGTTCGGGGCTCCGGGCCGCGGTGATCAGGGCTGCCGCCGCGCCTGTGCTGGCGCCGAAGAGGCCGATGGGCAGGTCGGTGGTGCGGGCTGCGAGCCAGTCGGCTGCGCCGGTGAGGCGGCGGGCCAGCAGGGTGGTGTCGAAGCGGTGCTCGCGGGTGATCGCGTCGGCCTGGTCCTCGGCCGGTGTGAGGAGGTCCAGGAGCAGGGTGGCGAATCCGCGGCCGTTCAGGTGCGCGGCGACGGCCTGGTTGCGGGGGCTGTGCCGTGAACTGCCGCTGCCGTGGGCGAACAGCACCAGGCCCGCGGCCTCATCGGGCATCGTGAGGTCGCCGCTCAGGCGTGTGCCGGCGATCCGAAGGGTCACGCTCTCGACGGGCATGGTCGTCGCTTCCCGGCCTTCCTGGACATCGCTGCTAGGGGGTTGTCCCAGGGAAGGATGGGGCAGACCGGCGGCGTGTGCGCAGACGTCGCGCGGCGTGTCGCCCCGGGCTTCCGGCGGGGTCGGGGCGCTGGGCTGCCGGCGGGTCAGCGCATCGCGGGCGGGCGCAGCTTCAGGTAGGCGGCCACCGCGGAGACGAGGAGGATCACGCAGCCGGCGAATACCAGGCCGGCGTCGCGTACCCCCAGTTCCACGGTGAGGGCGCCGACGCCGACCACGGGCAGCGAGATGCCCACGTAGGCGAAGACGAAGAATGCCGAGAGCGTCGCGCTGCGCTGCAGTTCCGGTGCCGCCGCGCCGATCATGGTCAGGCCGGCGCGGAAGGACAGGCCCTGGCCCACGCCGCCGGTGACGGCGCCGAGGACGAGGATCAGCAGGGACTCCTGCAGCAGTGAGGCTCCGATGAGCAGGAGGCCCAGGACCAGCACCAGGCAGCCCATGGGCAGGGCTTTGGCCGGGCCGATGCGGCCCATGAGCAGCTGGCCTGCGGTCGAGGCGCAGAAGACCGAGAAGACGACGGCGCCGGCGACTGCGAGGTTGTGCACGTCCAGCACCGTTGCCATGAAGTCGGGGGCGACGGCGGTGAACACGCCCAGTACGGAGAATCCGGCGAAGGCGGCCAGTGCGCTGGGGGCGAAGACCCGGCGGACGGGCGGGGGGATCGTCATGCCCTGGGGGCGCAGGGAGGGGCGGGGGCGGGTGCGGTGCACGGTTTCCGGGAGCGTCCAGATGACCGCGGCGGCGGCCGCCAGCAGGGCCAGGTGCACGAGGAAGGGAAGCTTCAGCGGCCAGGGCGCGTACTGGGCCAGGATGCCGGAGAGGAGGGGCCCGAGGCCGAGGCCGCCCATGTTGGCGGCGGTCGCCGCGAAGGCGGCGCGCCCGCGGCGCTCCGGTGGTGCCAGGTCCAGGACGGCGGCGGTGGCCGTGCCGCTGAACAGGCCGGCGGAGAAGCCGGACAGGACCCGGCCGGCGAAGAGGTGGGGCAGCCCTTGCTCGAAGATGAAGAACAGGGCGCTGCCTGCGGCCAGCGCGGCGGCGCACAGCAGGATCGGGCGCCGGCCCAGGATGTCGGAGAAGTCGCCGGCCAGCAGCAGGGCGGCGATGACGCCGGCCGCGTAGACGGCGAAGACGACGGTGACGATCAGTTCGGAGAAGCCGATCTGCTGCCGGTAGAGGCCGTAGAGCGGGGTCGGCAGGGTGGTGCCGAGCATGCCCACCGCGAAGACGGCCGCGGCTGCCGGATATCCCGGGCGGTCACGCTTCACCCGGTGGCCGTGCCCGGTGCGGTGTTCCTCAAGGCCGCCTCCCGTGAAGAAGTGGGCATGTGCTTATCGGAGGGGGTGCACATCGCTTGCCTAGCTCACGGGGGCGGACAGTCCGGGGAGGCTCGCGTTCGGCTCACTCCGACGGGTGCAGGTCCCGGCCGGCTCAGCCCAGGTCGCCGGCGACGGTGTCGGCGGCTGCGGCTGCGGCTGCGGACGGGCCGGCGGCGTGTGCGCCGCATGTGGGGCTGGTGGGTCAGTCGATGCCGCGGACTATGTGCCAGTCGGTGTCCTCGTCCTCGTCCTCGTCGCCGGCCGGCAGTACGGGGGGTGCCGGCGGGGCGGTGGGGGGTGGGGGTGCGGTGTCCGGGTGTTGCTGCGCGGTGTTTGTTCTGCGGGGCTGGGTCATGTGCCGGTCCGCGGGTTCGGCGGGGTGGGGCGGGTGTGCGGGGTGCGGTGGGCCGGTGTCCGTTCGGGGCGGTGCCAGGGGGCCGGCCGCGGGGCGGTGGGTGCGGTTGCGGCGGTGGCGCGGCGGCGGGTCAGCAGGGCGGTGCTGAGTGCGGCCAGGTCCTCCTTGGTGGCGTTGCCCCGTTCGATTCGGATCAGCGGTGGCGTGCTCATGGTCCTCCTCGGCCGTCACTGGGGCGGGTTGCCGTGTTTGCGGCAGGGCATGTCGGCGTGTTTGCCGCGGAGCATGGTGAGTGCGCGGATCACAGCCGCGCGGGTGTCGGCCGGGTCGATCACGTCGTCGACCAGGCCGCGTTCGGCGGCGTAGTAGGGGTGCATGAGTTCGGTGCGGTATTCCTTGATCTTGCGCCGGCGGGTTGCCCCGGGGTCGGCGGAGGCGTTGATCTCGCGGCGGAAGATGATGTTGGCGGCGCCTTCCGCGCCCATGACCGCGATCTCGTTCGAGGGCCAGGCCAGTGCGATGTCGGTGCCGATGGAGCGGGAGTCCATGACGATGTAGGCGCCTCCGTAGGCTTTGCGCAGCACGAGGGAGACGCGTGGCACGGTGGCGTTGCAGTAGGCGTAGAGCAGTTTGGCGCCGCGTCTGATGATGCCGTTGTGCTCCTGGTCGATGCCGGGCAGGAAGCCGGGTACGTCGACGAGGGTGAGCAGCGGGATGTTGAAGGCGTCGCAGAACTGGACGAAGCGTGCGGCTTTTTCGCTGGCGTCGATGTCGAGTACGCCGGCGTGGGAGGCGGGCTGGTTGGCGACGATGCCGACGGCGTCGCCGCCCAGGCGGGTCAGCGCGCAGACCATGTTGGCGGCCCAGGCGGGTTGGATTTCGAGGTAGTCGCCGTTGTCGACGATCTCCTCGATCACGGTGCGGATGTCGTAGACGCGGCCGGGGTCGTCGGGGACGGCGGTGAGCAGTGCGTCGGTGCGGCGGTCCGGTGGGTCGTCGCAGGGGGCGGCGGGGGGCAGTTCGCGGTTGTTGGCGGGCAGGAGGGAGAGCAGGTAGCGGACGTCTTCCAGGCAGTCGTCCTCGTCGTCGTAGACGAAGTGGGCGACGCCGCTGGTGGCGGTGTGGGTGTCGGCGCCGCCCAGTGCGTCCTGGGTGATCTCCTCGCCGGTGACCGCTTTGACGACGTCGGGGCCGGTGATGAACATCTGGGAGGTGCCGCGGACCATGAAGATGTAGTCGGTCAGGGCCGGCGAGTAGGCGGCGCCGCCGGCGCAGGGGCCGAGGATGACGCTGATCTGGGGGATGACGCCGGAGGCGCGGGTGTTGCGCTGGAAGATGCCGCCGTAGCCGGCCAGTGCGCAGACGCCTTCTTGGATGCGGGCGCCGGCGCCGTCGTTCAGGGATACCAGTGGTGCGCCCGCGGCCAGCGCCATGTCCATGATTTTGTGGATCTTCTGGGCGTGGGCTTCGCCGAGTGCGCCGCCGAAGGCGCGGAAGTCGTGGGCGTAGACGAAGACGGTCCGGCCGTGGACGGTGCCCCAGCCGGTGACGACTCCGTCGCCGTAGGGTCTCCTGTTTTCGAGTCCGAAGCCGGTCGCCCGGTGCCGGCGCAGCGGCTCCACTTCGGTGAAGGTGTCCTCGTCGAGGAGGAGTCCGATGCGTTCGTGGGGGGTGAGTTTGCCTCTGGCGTGCTGGCGTTCGGTGGCGGACGGGTCCGGTCCGCGGCGCGCTTCTTCCTTGATCGCCTCCAGTTCGGCGAGCCGCTCGTGCCGGGGGCGGTGCGCCGGGGAAGCCGTCGCGGCCGAGGGGGGTGGTGCCGTCATCGCTGCCTCCTGGTTCAGCGCCGTCCTTGCGAGCGGACAGGGGGTGTCGGCGGTGGTCTCGGGGCTGGTGGCGGGGGTCAGGCCGGGTGCGGTGCGGTTCGCCGGGTGCGGGCGGGCAGGGCGGCGAGCAGGCCGGCGGTGCCGACGGCCGTGATCAGCCACAGGGCCGGCCGGTAGGCGGAGGGCGGGGCGGGGCCGTGGGGCGGGAGGTGGCTTTGGAGCAGGGCGGCGGTCGCGGCCGGGATCAGGACGGCGCCGAGTTGCACCATGCTCTGGTAGAGGGCGACGCCGGCCGCGCGGTCCGCGGGGTGCAAGGTGGCGGTCGCCTGGGTGTTGAGTGCGGCGAAGGCCAGGACGAAGCCGGCGGCGACCAGCAGCATCGTCGGGAGTACGGCGCTGGTGTAGCCGGGGTGCTCGGGCAGCCGCAGGTAGAGCAGGTATCCCAGGCAGGGCGGCAGTGCGCCGGCGGTGATCAGGCGTCGGGTGCCGTAGCGGGCGATCAGGTGTCCGGAGTGCAGGGCGGCGATGGCCAGCGGGACGCTCGCGGGTGCGAGGGCCAGCGCGGTGTGCAGGGGGGTGCGGTCCTGGTGCTGCTGGAGTTGGACGGTGATCACCAGCAGCAGGCCCAGGTAGGAGCCGTTGAGGCAGGCCGCGACGACGGCGGCGCGCAGCATCTGGCCTCCGGCCAGGACGGAGCGCCGCAGCAGGGGGTGCGGTGTGCGGGTCTCGATCAGGGCGGTGGCGGCGAGGAGGGCCAGGGCCAGGGCGAGGGGGGCCAGGACGGGCGGCTGCGTCCAGCCGTGGTCGGTGAGTCGGGTGATGCCGGTGACCAGGGCGGCCAGGGCGGTGGTGAAGCACAGGGCCCCGGCCAGGTCGTAGCCGGCGGGCCGGGCGGCGGGCGGGCGGCTGCGGGGGATCACCCGCAGGCCGAGCAGGAAGAGCACCCCTACGGTCGGTGCGGGGGCGAGGAAGATCCAGCGCCAGCTGTGTTCGGCCAGTACGCCGGAGAGCAGGAGCCCGGTGGTGAAGCCGCTGGCGCCGAAGAGGGTGTAGACGGCCAGGGCGCGGCTGCGGGCGGGCCCTTGGGGGTAGCCGGTGGCGATGATGGCCAGTCCGGTCGGTGCGGTCAGCGCGGCGCAGCCGCCTTTGACGAACCGGGTGGCGGTCAGGACCGCGAAGCTGTCGGTGAGGCCGCCGGCCAGGGAGGCGGCGGCGAACACCAGCAGGGCCAGCAGGTAGACGGGGCGGGCGCCGTGGCGGGCGACGACCCGGCCGCCGAGCAGCATCAGTCCGCCGAAGCCGATGGCGAAGGCGGTCACCAGCCACTGGGCCTGGGTGAGGGTGAGGTGGAAGTGGGCGGCCACCGTGGGCAGGGCCACGATCGCGGCGGACACTTCCAGGGCGTCGATCAGCATGGTGCCCGCGAGTACGGCGAGCAGGCCCCGGCTCGCCGTACTCGGGGTTCGGTTCGGTGTCACGGGCCGGGTCAGCCGAGGAGGGTGCCGCCGGTGGCGTCGACGAACGAGCCTGTGATCCACCGGGCGTCGTCGGATGCGAGGAAGGCCACCACGTCGGCGACGTCTTCGGGTTCGCCCACCCGGTTGAAGGTGGACAGCGCGGCCAGCTGCTCGACGGCCTCGGGTATCGCGAAGAGGGGGTTGCTGTTGCGGGTGATGCCCGGTGCGACGCTGTTGATGGTGATGCGGCGGGGGCCGAGGTGCTTGGCGTAGTGCAGTGCGAGCTGCTCCAGGGCGCCTTTGGACATGGCGTACGCGATCTCGTCGGGGTTGGCGAAGCGGTTCAGGCCGGTGGTGATGTTGATGATGCGTCCGCCGTCGGGCATGTCGGCCAGTGCGCGCTGGATGAGGAAGAAGGGGGCCTTGGCGTTGACGGCGATGAGCCGGTCGAACGTCTCCGGGGTGGTGTCCTCGGGCTTCACGCCGCCCATCACGCCCGCGTTGTTGACGAGGATGTCGAGGGCGGTGGCGCCGGTGCGTTCCTTCAGTGCCTGCTCCAGGCCCAGGAACAGCTGGTGGACGTCGCCGGGGACGCCGAGTTCGGCCTGGACGGTGAAGGCGCGGCCGCCGTCCTTCTCGATGAGGGCGACCACCTCGCCGGCCTCGTCCGTGCTGGTGCCGTAGTGCACGGCGACCAGTGCGCCCTGGCGGGCGAGCCGGAGTGCGGTGGCCCGGCCCATGCCGCGGCTGGCGCCGGTGACCAGTGCGGTCTTGCCGTCGAGGTTGCCCATGGTGGGTCTCCTGATCCTCTGGTTGGCGGGTGGAGCAGCGGTGGTCGCGGCCGCGCTTCGGGGGGCCGCGGGGCGGGTTGGCCGGTCGCCGG